>JBHHUI010000211.1:0-5648 GCA_046753805.1 Anaerolineales bacterium | reverse complement strand
CGAAGACGATGTTTATTAGATTCGTCAACGCAGAGAGCGTTCTGTACCTTGACTTAGATCGAAAAACGGGTCGCTCGATGCGACCCGTTATACGCTGTCGAGAGCGAATTCAGTCGTCTGCATGCTGCTCCAGAGTCCGGCGCAGCACATCCTCGCGATCTCCAGACATGCGGCGCTTCTTCTTGCGGCGCTTGTCGCTTCCGGTAGGGGCAGCGCCCATAGCCGAACGGAGCGCGATCTCCATTGCTGTCTGCACCGGGGTTTCATCCTCATCTGCCGCCTGCATGTCTTCCTCATCCAGCGCCCGCATGCTCAAATCGATCTTGCGCTGCTTACGGTCCACACCGATAACTTTCACCTCAACTTCATCCCCCAACGACACGACTTCGCTGGGATGCCGCACATAGCCGGCGGCAAGCTCGCGTACATGCACCATTCCAGGGCGTTCGGCGCCGATGTCCACGAAGGCCCCAAAGTTTTCAATACGGGTGACCTTACCGGAGCGCAGCTGCCCGGCCTTTAATTCGTTCCATTCCACCGCCAGCGGTTTGATCATCGTCAGATCAAGGCGTTTCGCGGCGGCGTCCACCTTGCGCACCCAGACGGTTACTTCCTGGCCAACTTCCAGGACGCCCTCCAGGCTGGCAGTATGTTCTTTACGGACCTGCGAGATGTGCAGCAATCCGTCATCGCCAACGCCAACGTCGACAAACGCGCCAAACATCTCAATCTTTTTGATAGTGCCCGACAGCTCTTGCTTGGGGCGTAATTCGTCCAATGAACTTACGGTTGTTGCGGCTTCTTCTGTCACAGATTCGACCCTAAAACGAGTGATTTTTTACATAAATCTGGCCGCCAGAGGAGGCGGCCGGTGATGCGCGCATTATACCCAACGCCGCTCGTGGCTGTCAATGAAGAACGCCGTTTGATTTACTTAAGGTATAATGCGATTGCGTCTGAGAAATTTATCACAGACGACGATTCTGGTGCTTGGAGTGTCCGGTTGCGCGCTTTTATTACCGGCGTGGATGGGTTTGCCGGTAGTCATCTAGCAGACCATCTCCTGTCCGGAACGAACACGAACGTTTGGGGCTGTGGTCTGTCCCCAGCGGCGCCGACATATCTCGCACCGGGCGTGAACTATGCCCCGCTGGACCTCCGCGATGGGGCGGGCGTGCAGGAACTAATCGGCGCAGTTCGCCCGGACCGCATATTTCACCTTGCCGGACAAGCGTTCGTACCCGCAAGTTGGGAAGCGCCGTGGGCTACGTTTGAGGCCAACGTCCGCACGACGCTCAATATCCTGGAAGCCGTTCGCTCCTTGCAGCTACCGGCCCGGGTGTTGATCGTTAGCTCCGTCGAGGTGTACGGCTCGGTGGCGCCCGACCTACTACCGCTCACCGAAGCGGCCGGCTATCGCACCAACAGCCCGTACAGTGTAAGTAAGGTGGCGCAAGACCTGCTGGGGCTATCGTATGCGGTCAGCCATCAGATGCACACCATCCGGGTGAGGCCGCTCAACCACATCGGCCCACGCCAGAACGAGCGCTTTGTGGCGGCATCGTTTGCGAGCCAGATTGCACAGATTGAGGCCGGGCTACGGCCCCCGCAACTAAAGGTTGGCGATCTGTCCGCTCGGCGCGATTTTACGGATGTGCGCGATATCGTCCGGACAGCTGCGCCCCATTCGGGAACTGCTCGACACGCTGTTGTCATTCGCGGTCGTAGCGATCGAGGTCGAGTCCGACCCGGTGCGCCTGCGGTCTTCCGACACACCGCCGCTGACAGTGGATTGCACGCGTCTCAAGCAAGCTACCGGCTGGGAGCCGAATTTTACTTTTGAACAAACTTTACGAGACCTGTTGGCGTATGAACGTGCGCGTGTGCGCACGGTTGAACAGGCCACGACCTGAGTTTCCATGCCGACAGCACTGATTACGGGTATCACCGGACAGGACGGCTCCTATCTCGCCGAATTCCTGCTGCAGCAAGGCTACGATGTGGTGGGAATGGTGCGCCGGACGAGCATCATCAACCTCGACCGGCTGGAAACTGTGCAGGACCGGATCACGCTGGTGCAGGGCGACTTGCAAGACGAAGCCTCACTCATCGGCCTGATACGTGAGTTTGAACCGGACGAGGTGTACAACCTGGCTGCCATGTCTTTCGTGCCGACTTCCTGGCAGCAGCCGGTGCTGACCGGCGAGGCGACTGCACTGGGTGTAACACGCCTGCTGGACGCCATCCGGTTGGTGAACAAAGCCATCCGCTTCTACCAGGCTTCGTCGAGTGAGATGTTCGGCAAGGTAGTCGAAGTACCGCAAAAGGAAAGCACGCCCTTCCATCCGCGTAGTCCATACGGCGTGGCAAAAACGTACGGCCACTGGATCACCGTCAATTATCGCGAGAGCTACGGCATGCACGCCACCTCGGGTATTTTGTTCAACCACGGCTCGCCCCGGCGCGGCCTGGAATTCGCCGAGCGCAAGATCAGCCAGGGTGCAGCCGCGATCAAGCTGGGCATGATGGACAAACTCCCCATGGGCAATCTGGAGGCCCGCCGCGATCTGGGCTACGCCGGCGATTACGTTCGTGCGATGTGGCTGATGTTGCAGCAAGATACACCGGACGACTACGTCGTGGCGACCGGCGAAACCCACAGCATCCGCGAGATGTGTGAAGTGGCCTTCATGCATGTGGGGCTCGACTACCGTGATCATGTCGTGCAGGACGAACGCTTTTACCGGCCGGCCGAGGTCGACTTGCTGATTGGCGATGCAAGCAAAGCTGGCCGCGTGCTCGGCTGGGAGCCGCAAGTGGCTTTCACCGAGTTGGTCCACATGATGGTGGATGCCGACCTCGAGCGGCTCGAGGGCGGCGCGCGGTTGCCCGATCTGATTGAGATCACGACGGTACGGCAGTAGCCAGTAGGCCGTCATCAGAAAGCAGTGAACGGTACGCTGCGAGGATCGGACCAAATTGGCAGACGACATCAAATTCGGGACTGACGGCTGGCGCGGCCGGATCGCAGAGAATTACACCTTTGCGAACGTGCGCCGCTGTGCACAGGGTTTCGCCGAATACCTGCTGGCGCGGGGGCACGCCGGCGAAGCCGTCGTCGTCGGCTACGACAAACGCTTCAGTTCGGAGCACTTCGCCGCCGCCGCCGCGGAGGTGCTGGCTGGCAATGGACTGCACGTGTGGTTGACCGACAGCGCGACGCCGACGCCGGTCATTTCGTATTCCGTCGTCAACAAGGGCGCGGTGGCGGCTGTCAACATCACGGCCTCCCACAACCCACCAGAAGACAACGGCTTCAAAGTGCGCGACCATACCGGCGGGGCCATCGCGCCTGCTGGACTGAATGACATCGAAGCGCGCATCCCCGCGACGGCCGGGGTCAAGAGCGGGCGGCCGGCCAACTCATTCTCATCTGGAACGGTCGCGAAATTCGATCCGGCGCCGGCGTACATTGAGCACATCCACAAACTCGTGGATGTGGGGCGCATCAAAGACGCCGGCTTTAAGGTGTTGGTCGATGCCATGTGGGGTAACGGCGCGGGCTGGTTCCCGAGGTTGCTCGAAGGCGGGCGCACGCAGGTCATTGAAATCCACGACGTTCGCAATCCAGTCTTCCCCGAGATGAGCCGGCCCGAGCCGATCCCGCCCAACATCGACGCCGGCCTGCGCGCCACTGCGCAGCATGGCGCCGATGTCTGCCTGATCACCGACGGCGACGCCGACCGGCTGGGAATCGGCGACGAGAATGGCGCGTTCGTCAACCAACTGCGCGTATATGGGTTGCTGGCGTACTACCTACTGGAAGTACGCGGCGCGCGTGGCCCGATTGTGAAGACGCTCTCCACGACGACACTGCTCAACCGGCTGGGGGCGTTGTACGATGTGCCGGTCTATGAGACCGGGGTTGGTTTTAAGTATGTCGCGCCCAAGATGACCGAAACAGATGCGCTCATCGGCGGCGAGGAATCCGGTGGGTACGCCTTCCGGGATAACGTCCCCGAACGAGACGGCATCCTGGCAGGTCTGTACTTCCTCGATCTCATGTGCCGCACCGAGCAAAAGCCGACGCAATTGCTGGAGACTCTGTTCGAGCGGGTCGGCACGCGGTCGTACTACGACCGCATCGACAGCACGTTTGCGCAGGACCAGAAAGACGCCATTCGGGCGCGTGTGGAGACAACAAAGCCCGATACCATCGGCGGGCTTCGGTTTTTGAACCTGGACACGACCGATGGATTCAAATTCAACCTGGAGGGCGGTAGTTGGCTTCTCGTGCGCTTCTCTGGCACGGAGCCTATTATTCGCGTCTATTGCGAGACCGATACTGAAGCGCGCGTGCAGCCAATTTTGCAAGACGGGCTGCGGATTGCAGGCCTGGCCTGAGGGCGTTCGGCAATGCTCATCGATTCGCATTGCCATCTGGATTTCGAACGCTTCGAGGCCGACCGGGAGGCGGTGCTGGCGCGGGCGCGCGAACACGGGGTGACCACGTTGGTCAATCCGGGCATCGACCTGGAGAGCAGCCGCGCGGCAGTGACTCTGGCAGAACAATATGATATGGTGTATGCCGCAGTGGGTGTGCATCCGAATTCCGGCTGGGAGGCTGCTGCACTAGAAGACTTGCGTTCGCTGGCGCAGCACCCACGCGTGGTCGCAATCGGGGAGATCGGCTTGGATTATTATCGCGACCATACTGCGCCGGAAGCGCAGCGCCGGGCGTTCCGCGCCCAACTGGACCTGGCCTCTGAGTTGGAGTTGCCGGTGATAGTCCACTGCCGCGAGGCGCACGCCGATGCGTTTGAAGTTATCCGCCAGTGGCAACGTGCAGCCGGCCCCAGCGCGAGGCCGGCAGGTGTGTTCCACTCGTTTGGCGGCGACGCGGCCCAGGCTCGCGCGGCGACGGCGTTGGGCTTTTATGTAGGTTTAACAGGGCCGGTAACATACCCGCAGGCCGATGATATGCGTGAGGTGGCTGTTGCCCTGCCGCTGGAGTTTTTGCTGGTTGAAACAGACGCCCCGTTCCTGGCGCCACAGCAACGTCGGGGCAAGCGTAACGAACCGGCGTACGTGCGCTGGATCGCCGAGCGGGTTGCCGCCGAGCGCGCCATGGATTACGAAACTTTCGCTGCGGCCACAACCCGCAACGCGAATTTACTGTTTGATTGGAATTGACCATGTTGACAGCTGACACATATTCGGCGACGGTCATCGCCGCAACGGAATTCTACGCGCCGGTGCGTGGCCCGCTCGACGCCGTCGAGGCGCGCCTGCGCGACGCTCCGCTCGGGCAGCACGAAGCGCTGACCAAGGCGACAGAGCACCTGCTCAATTCGGGCGGCAAGCGCATCCGGCCGGCGCTCTCGTTGCTTGCAAGCGGCGTTGTTTCGGCCGACTTCGATCCGGCTGTTTCGCTCGCGGCGGCCGTTGAAATGTTGCACACCGCCACACTAGTCCACGACGACCTGATCGACGGGGCGCTCTTGCGGCGTGGCATTCCCACCCTCAACGCCAATTGGTCTCCAGACGCGACCATCCTGACCGGCGATTATCTTTTTGCCCGCGCGGCCGGCCTCGCTGCCAAAACAAACAGCGTGCGGGTCATGGGGCTGTTTGCCAGCACCCTGATG
>JBHHUI010000210.1:0-5657 GCA_046753805.1 Anaerolineales bacterium | reverse complement strand
CCAGGGACTGGGGCACAGTAAAACTCACGGTCGCGTTGATGTTGACCCCGTTGTAGGTGGCTTCCTCAATCGCCCGGATGCCGGCGCTGGTGGCGGGTATCTTGACCTGCATATTCGGCGCCAACGTGTCGAAGTGGATCGCCTGTTTGGTCATGGCGGCGGCATTGCGGTAGAACTGCGGATTCGTCTGGATTGAGATGCGCCCCTTCAGCCCCTTTTCTCGCTCGAATACGGGCCTGAGTAGCTCGGCGCCTTTGACCGCCATTTCCTCGATTAGCTTCCAGGTAATTTCGACTTCGGACCCCTGTGGGTTGCCGGAGATGATCTCCCCAATACGTTCCCGCCACAGATGCATTTCCTTCTGCAACACGTTCAAAACGATCGTCGGGTTGGTGGTTGCGCCGACTGCGCCGTGTTCGATGGCGTGGGTCAACTCCTCGACCGAGCACGAATCGTTCCAATAGTCTGTAGCCGTCGTCGTGACGGTGCGGTGCAGCGGGCTCTTATAGTCGGTCTCCATCACGCTACACGTTTTCCATTTCCATGCTCACAATCGGCAGACGTGAATCCTTTTCGGCCCAGGTCTCCTTAACCCAGGCGTACTGGGGATCATCGGAGTTAGCCAACGATTGCGCACTACCGGCCAGGAAGTTCAGATAGTAGGTGATGTAGCCATGCGCCGAAACAACCGGATGGTAGCCCTCGGGGACCAGCGCCAGGTCGTCGTTGCGGGCGAGGAGGACCTCGTCCAGACGGTGGTCATTGGTATACACCCTTTGGATAGCGTAGCCTTCGGGACGATCAACTTTGTAGAAATAGATTTCTTCCAGGTCGGCTTCGAGCACGTTGCCGGCCTGGTCTTCACGGTGCTCATCGTGCTTGTGCGGTGGATACGAACTCCAATTGCCGGAGGGGGTATAAACTTCGACGCACACCAGACGATGACAATCGAAGCCGGGGGGGATCAAGCTGTTGATCTGGCGCGTGGCATTCGCGCCGCCGCGTATTTCCACGCTCACCTGTTCGGGCGTGACCAACCGGGGCGGGTGATCCTCATCCGTCTCGCACCAACCGTAGGCAAGGTCAAAGCTATCGCTGTGCGCCTCGACGGTGAATTCTGTTTGGCGGGGCAGATAGAGCGTGTAGGGCATACCGCTGAACACGTCCGGGCGGCGGCCAACATTTTGCCACTCCCCGCGCGAGGAGCGCACCGTGCACGTCCCGCCCAGAATGACGAAGGCGTATTCATGCTCGCCGGTGTTGTGCGACCATTGCTCGCCGCGCTGCATTCGGCGGGCGGCGAAATGCAGCAAATCCCAGCCAGCCTTTTGGGGCGTCACGCGCGTATACTCGTCAGATCGCGAATGTGGGTGCCGCAACAAGTGCGACTCATGCTGGAGCATCGGATTACATCTCGGGCGGCGGCGCCGTGGAAGCGCGCACGATAAGCTTGCCGCGCAGGGTTAGAATGTCGGATTGCATTTCGGGCATCCTTTCTGGCAGGACGCCCAGCAGGCCCAACATCATCTGGGCGGCCTTATGCCCCAATGGGTACTTGGGCTGATCGAATGTGGTCAGGGGAGGGCTAACCAGAGCTGCCAGCGAAATGTTGTCGAAACCGACGACTGAGCAGTCGGCAGGGACGTGAAGGCCAGCTTGTTGGAAAGTCTTCAGTGCGCCAATCGCCGTCATGTCGTTGAAGCAAGCCACCGCCGTGGGTGGGTGGGGCAGCGCAAGGAAGGCGCGCGTACCGGCCAGGCCGCTTTCAAGTCGTCCGTCGGGCGCCTGGGCGATGTAGTCTATTGGAACAGACAACCCCGCTGCGCTCATCTCCTCCTTAAAGCCAGCCAGGCGTTCTTCCGAAGTACGGCCACCACGCGCATTCCCCAGGAAAGCGATCCGCCGGTGGCCTAGATCAATCAAATGGCGAATCAGTTGGCGGCTGCCATAACGATCATCGTGATAAATTGAAAAGGGGCTGCCCTTATCCTCTCGATTGTGAATCACTACTACAGGCGCGCCAAATGCACTCAACTGCTCCCGACGTTGCTTGCTGACGAAAGTGGAACAAACAATGATCCCGTCCACGCGCCGCTCAGACATAATCCGAATGACGGATTTTTCCCGTTCTGCATCGCTGTCCGACGCGGCCAGGAACAGGCTGTAATCATGTGCATGTAGAACTTCCTGAATGCCATCCAGGACCTCACCGTAAAAAGGGTCAGCAATACGATTGACGATAACCCCCAATACGTGAGATTGCCTGGTTTTTAAGCTGCGGGCAGCAGCGCTGGGCACATAGCCCAGCTCGGCAGCGATTTGTTTGATGCGCGATGCGGTTTTCTCTGCCACAACGGGATCGTCGCGCAAAGCGCGGGAAACCGTTGGATGAGAAACGCCAGCCAATCTCGCAATGTCCTTAATCGTAACGGCCAGGGTGAAATCCTGATCTGCACACGTGTGCAATACACCCCAAAAAAACACACCCCGGGTGTACACGTGTGCGATGAGGACAAAATACCACAAACCGTCAGTTTCTGTCAAGATTGGGTTGTACAGCGCGTTGAGCGTCCGCAGCCAGACCGCCGTGTTGGGCCGGCTGCGCGATGCGATGGCGAGCCAACACCATGCCTTGCCCGCCGACTAAACAAGACGGCGTTCATTCAAGAACACCCTCGCAAAGAAATGGAGCGCCGAATTTCTACCGCCGGCGTCCCATCGGGTAGGCGCAGCGCGGGCGGATCATCTAGCCGCCGGAGCTGGCAGGCCATTGTTGTGTGGCATGTCTCTTTCGCCGAGGTCGCAGAGAAAGGGACCTTCCATGCGTGAGTTCTTACCCGTTGATCTCTAGCTGGGCGCGCGTGCCTTTCTATTGGCATTAAGGAACAGTCAACCTGTGCTAATATAATCTATACCAGCCTAACTGCAAATTCGCGTCACATTTGCTTGCCGCCATTCTGTGATTTGGGCGGCGGTATTTGTTTGTTATACGTGCTAGCTGGCACTAATGCGTTGATGCGATCTATCATCAAGAGTCGAGGGCAATGTGGCATTTCAAGTTGGCGATAAAGTAATCCATCTGAGTCACGGTTTGGGTGACATCGTGAAGATCGAAGATAAGACAATCCACAATAGCAATGTGCGCTGCTATGAGGTGCGAACATCTAACTTGACAGTGTGGGTGCCTGTAGATGCGGGAACCCGACAAAGCTTACGTGACCCCACCCCTCGCAAGGAATTTACAAAACTATTCGCGGTGCTTCAGGAGCCGGCGGAGGCATTACCGGAAGATAGATATGAACGCCAGAAAATACTCCTTGCGATGTTAAGTGACGGGCAACTCATTTCCGTTTGCCGAGTCGTGCGCGATCTGTCCAATTACGCGCGCAACAAGAAGCTGGGCGCTGATGACAAATCTATTCTCGAGCGTGCCAGAAACTCGCTGCTTACTGAGTGGGTGTTTTCGCTATCGGTTCCACTGTCTGAGGCCGACCGGGCACTGAAAGAGTTGTTAAACACCTGACCCGACTCTTCTCACGCCGTCGTTCGGCGTGATCTGGGCGCCGAAGAATCCCGGCAATACTTGAGAACTGCGCGGCCACCCCGGATACTCGAGTCCTGGGGATAGTGCTTGCGGAGCGCTACCTGACGTTGCAACGCGAAATGCAAGCGCAAGCCGCCGCGTAATCAAGTGGGGCGTTTTGGCGCCGCTCGGCTTTCGTTATGCTAGAATGTCGGCTCGCGCCGGCCAGCGCACGTGCTCAACCGGCCGTGCTTTGAATGAACCATGTATTGCGTGTAGGAATTGATATTGGAGGTACCTTCACGGACGCCGTCGCCATCACGTCCGACGGCATTCGTACTGCAAAGGTTCCCTCGAATGCAAAGCAACCCGGCGCTGCCGTGCTGACTGCCATCGATGCACTGCAGCTAGCTCAAGCTCCGGACCGCTTGCTGCACGGCACCACGCTCGTCACCAATATGCTCCTCGAACGTAAAGGGGCGCGCACAGGCTTCATTACCAGTAGTGGCATGCGAGACGTGCTGCACATCGGGCGGCACGAACGTCCTCTCACTTACGCCATTCGACAGGAAGTCCCCCGGCAGCATCACCCTCCGACGCCGCGCGCATGGCGCAAGACCGTGTCGGAACGGATCGGAGCCGACGGCGAGGTGGTTGTGCCGCTCGACGAAGAGGCTGTACGCCGCGCAGCCAGGCAGTTGGTCGCCGACGGGGTGGAATCGATCGCCGTCGGATTCTTGCATGCCTACCGGTACCCGGAGCATGAGCGCACCGCGGCGCGAATTGTTGAGGAGACAGCACCGGATGTTTTTGTCTGTGTCTCGAGTGAAGTGTCGCCCCGCTTCCGCGAGTATGAGCGCTTCTTGACGACCGCGTGGAATGCCCGCGTGGCGCCGGCTGCGAGCAGCTACTTATCTCATCTGGCACAGCAGATCGACGCCCGTTGGCCCGGCGTGCGACTCACCCTGATGACGAGCAACGGCGGCCTGGAGGAAGTCGACATGCAGGCGGAACCTGCGCGAGGCGATCTGCGTCGCACGCCGATCCGGCTGGCGTTGTCCGGGCCAGCCGCAGCCGGTAATGCAGTTGCGGGCGTGGCGCGCGACCTTGGATTATCGAACTGCGTCGGTCTTGATGTCGGGGGGACGAGTTCAGACATCGTCGTCGTACGTGATGGCCGGCTGCACGAAGCGCCGCAAGAGGAGCGTCATGTCGGCGGCTACCCGCTGCAGACGCCGATGCTTGACCTGCACACCATCGGCGCCGGCGGTGGCTCGTTAGCTCATCGCGATGCGTTTGGAACGTTGCACGTCGGCCCCCAGTCAGCCGGCGCAAACCCGGGGCCAGCGTGTTATGGATTGGGGGGGACTCAGGCTACAGTTACGGATGCCGCGGTCGTGAGCGGGCGGCTGCCGGGCAGCGTCAGGTTGGGCGGCGCGATGCAACTCCACCCCGACCTGTCACACCGAGTAATTGCAGAGACCTTCCAGACTTCGGGTGAGGGTATTGTTCAAGCAGCGCTGGAAGTCCTGGCGCTTGCGGAGGCAAACATCGCATTTGCTGTGCGCGAACGCACCGTCGCACGTGGCCTCGATCCAGCCGAACTTGCACTGGTAGCTGCCGGCGGCGCCGGCCCCATGTTGGCGTGTGGCGTGGCCGAGATGCTCGAATTGGCGGAAGTAGTTGTGCCGCCGCGTCCTGGTCTGCTGGCGGCTTGGGGTTTGCTCGTAGCTCCCGATCGTCGCGAGTCGACCGTAACGGTACTGCGGCCGCTGGCGCAGGTAACGCCCGAGCAGGCCGCGTCGCTTTTCGAGCAGGCATTCGCGGGATTGTCGCAAACGCCGCCGAGCATGGCGCGCATTTTACACATGGCAGCTCTCCGGTACCTCGGACAGGGATTCGAGGTCGAAGTTGCCGTCGATGAGCCACGCGATGTGTCCGCGCTAGCAGAGCGTTTCCACAAGGCGCACGAGCACGAGTATGGCTTTTCGCTGCCGGACGCGCCGGTGGAATGGGTGGAGTTGCGAGTCGCCTGGGAGGTGCCAGCCGATACCTGGAGGTTTTCTGATGCGCATGAAACGGAGGGGAAAGAAATAGTCACCGACGTATGGGAGCTGCACTCGCCCTCGATTGG
>JBHHUI010000209.1:0-5658 GCA_046753805.1 Anaerolineales bacterium | reverse complement strand
ACATCGTGCGCAACTCGTGCGTCGGCTGCGGTGTCTGCGCGGCGGTCTGCCCGCCTTCGGCGCTACAGCCAGAGTCTTCACCCGTCAGCGAAATGTCGTGGCCGGCGATCTGGCCTCGGTCCGCGATGGCGATCTCCATCGCGCCGATAGCGGAATCGCCATAGACGCTGGCGCCGCCGGTGGTGGGCAGCATGTAGGCCAGGTGCACCGGCTCTCCCGATGCGATATCCACACAGCCGATCGCGTCTTCGCAGACGAACTCTTCAACCTCTGGCTCTTCGACGACCTCTGGCTCTTCGACAACCTCTGGCTCTTCCACCACCGGCGGCGCCTCGGTCGCGGCCGGAGCGCAGGCTGCCAAAATCAGCCCAAAGACCAGCAGCAGGGGCAAAAGATACTTCTTCATGGTTTCTTTCCTCCTTGGTTTCGAAACAGAGAATCGGGCTTGCTTGCTAAGAATTGGGTCATAGTTTATCGATTTGCGCTGCACCTCCCTTGTTCCCAATCGGATTCAGTCGACAGGAACTAACGCGAGAACGGTCGCAGTCGCCACGCAGCCTTGAACAACGTCCAACGGTGCGCCAGGCCACGCGGCTCGAAAATCAGAAACAGCATCAGCATCAGACCGAAAAAGATCGGTCGAAACGAAGACAGCATATTAGGGCCGAAGGCGTCCGGGACGATCTCAGCCAGCGTACCCCCGGTACGGATGGCGATTTGGTCCAGCAGTGTAACTACGATCACGCCGAAAAACGGCCCCAGATTATTGCCCAGGCCGCCGATCACCAGCATCCCCAGGAAAATGATCGACAGGGACAGGTCATAGCCCAATTCAGGGCCGACGCTGCGCTGGCTGGTCGCCCGCAGGACGCCCGCTGCGCCGGCGTACATGGCCGCAAGCGCGAACGCGCGCAGCTTATAGCTAAACAAGTTAACACCCAGTAGTTCGGCTGCCAGGTCGTTATCGCGAATGGCGACAAAGGCGCGTCCCAGCCGCGAGCGGGTGATGTTGAGGGTCAATATCGTCGTGATAAGCACAGCGGCCAGGGAAATATAGAGAAAATCTCTCAGTTCGCGAAATTCGATTCCTGCAATGACGGCAACGGGCACTTCGATGCGGCCATACGTGCCCCCTAAGTAATCTTTATATGTGTTCCGCGCCAGCCAGGGAATAATAAACTGGGCCGCCAGCGTCGCCATGGCCAGGTAGAAACCCTTTACACGCAACGAGGGCAGGCCAAAGATCAGCCCCACCAATCCGGTTCCCAGAATTGCAATTAGGAAGGACAAGAGAAAAGGAAGGTTCAAATGGATCACCAGCAGCGCCGAGATGTAACCACCGACCAGCATGAAAGCCGCCTGACCCAACGATATCTGGCCGGTATAGCCGGTGAGCAGACTTAACCCCTGGACGGCAATCAAGGTATACGCAATCTGGTTGGATATGGTTATGACGGTGGCATTCCCCCAGCGAGGGAGGCTGAAGACGCCGACGAGCGCCACGGCCAGCAACACCCATTGCCAGGGCCGCCGGATCAGGGCGATATCCTGGGCGTAACTGCGATCAAAATCGCCAGCAGGTCTCAACACAGCCATAGGCTAAACCCTCTCGATGCGCTTCTGCCCGAACAACCCCTCGGGTCGGATGAGGAGCACGATCAACAACAAAATATAAGGCGCGATCTCGGATGAGTTGCGCACTTCGATTGCGGTGGAGGCCTGCACGATGGCCTGCGCCAGACCGACACAGAAGCCGCCGACGATCGCGCCGGGCAGCGATTCCAGCCCGCCCAGCAGGATGGCCGGGAAAGCAACCAGTACCACGGTGGCCAGATTGAGGCTGACGCCGGAGATCATCGCCAGCAAGACGCCGCCCAACGTCGCGACCACCCCGGCAATCGCCCAGGAGGTGCCAAAGATGCTGGACACCCTGATACCCAGGCTGCGCGCGACGTCGTGGTTCTCAGAGGTGGCGCGCATGGCCAGCCCGGATTTCGTCACTTGGTAGTAGAGAATGAGGCTGCCGGCGGCCGCGAGGGCTACCACAAACGCCGTGATAAGCGTCTTCTTCAAAATGATCGTATCGTTAAAGGCGCCTGCGAAGGGAACCATGATGACGTCGCTGGACGCGAAGGGAACCGGAAAATTACCTTTGGCTACAACGCCAAAGATCAGCACCGCCAATCCTTGCATGAACTGAGACAGGCCAAGGGTCATCAGGATGATGGACAACAGCGGCTGGCCCGTCATCGGGCGCAACGCCAGGCGTTCGATCAACAACCCGATGAGGATCGCGACGACGAAGGCCGCCAGGATGGAGGCCCAAAGCGGCAGGTTGAACAGTTCCGTGCCGCGTTCGTCGGCTCCGGCAAACCACCAGACGATGAAAGCGCCGAGCATCACCATGTGTCCCTGCGCAAAATTGAACACCTCCGACGATTTGTAGATCAGCACGACTCCCAACGCGATCAGCGCAATCACGCCGCCGTTCAGGATACCGGTGACGGTTTGTTGTGGTACAAGTGACCAGTTCATCCAGAGACAGCCTCCTGTAGGGCTTCAATACGCAGCGTGGTTTCACTCGTACTTTCGCGCCCATCGCGGTATTTCACCACAGCCTGGACGGTAACTTCCTCGGCGCCGTTATACATCGACTCGATGATATGGTCATACCGATCCGACAAAAAGCGTCTGCGCAACTTGCGCGAACGCGTCATCTCGCCCTCGTCAGCATCGAACTCTTTGTGGAGTAGTACAAACTTTCGCACGCGCCCGGATTCCGGCAGCGTGCGGTTGACTTCTTCCACGTCCTTGCGGATTAGCTCGTACACTTCCGGCTTTTGAGAAAGGTCGGTATAGGTCGTATACGGAATGCCCCTTTTCTCCGCCCAGCGACCCACGTTTTCAAAGTCGATCGTGATCATCGAGGTCACGAAACCGCGCGCGCTATCGCCAACCGTCATCGCCTGACCGATATAGGGGCTGAACTTCAGGCGGCCCTCGATGTATTGCGGCGAGTACTTCTCGCCGCCCGCCAGTTCGATCATGTCTTTGAGGCGCTCGAAGAAGATCAGGTGCCCGTCTTCGTCGATACGCCCGGCGTCGCCGGTGCGGAACCACTTGACTCCCTCTTCATCCTCATAAATAGACTCGGCCGTGGCTTCTTCGTTCTTGTGGTAGCCCAGGAAGAGCGTCGGCCCGCCAAGCAGGACTTCGCCTTCGTCCGAGATCTTCATTAAGGTTCCGGGCAAGGCCTTCCCCACACTCTCGAATTTGAGTTCGCCGGGAGGTTGGGCCACCGACGCGGCCGTAATCTCAGTCGTGCCATAGGCGTGGTGTAATCGCAGGCCCAATGCGTGGAAGAAACGGACGACGTCGGGGCTGAGCGAGGAGCCAGCGGTTAAGGCCCAGCGGATGCGGTGTAGACCAAACTGACTGAGCAGCGGGCGAAACACGAGCAGTCTTCCGAGGAATTCTAAGAAGCGCCAGTGCCAGGGGACGGCCCGCTTTTCAAACCGATATTCCGCAGCTTTGTACCCGACCGGCAAAAACAGATCATACAATTTCCGGTTGAGCCAGGTTGCGTCCAAGATACGCGCTCGAATCGTGTCTACTAGCGTCTCCCATAGGCGGGCGTTATAGAACACGTAATCAGGCGCAAGTTCGCGGATATTATCGCGCACAGTTTCGGGGCTTTCGGCTAAATTTAAAACGACGCCGTCCACGGCATGAGGCGCAATGTCGAGCACAGCGCCGCCGATCCAGGCCAGCGGAATGAACGACATAACACTGTCTGTCGGACGACGGCTCAACACTTTACTAAACGCCTGGGTAATAAAGACGAAATTCGTGTGGCTGATAATCGCGCCTTTGGGCAGCCCGGTCGTACCCGAGGTGTAGCAGAAGAACGCGGGTTGGTCGCCCCGCCCGGCGGCGATCAATTGTTCGAATCTCTCGTCCGCCAGCGCGTCGGACTCGCGGCCCAGCCGCTGCACATCTTTAAAGTCCACCAGCCAATCGTCATCGTAATACCACATGCCGCGGTCGTCCCAATAGATGACTTTCTTGACCAAGGGCAGGTTGTCTTTGATCTCGAGCAGCTTGTCACATTGTTCCTGGTCCCCAGCGAGGGCAAAGGTCGCATCGGAATGCCCGACGATGTATTCAACCTCGGGGGGGGTCACATCGGTGAAAAGGCCGGTGGGAGTGCCGCCAGCAGCCATGACGGCATACACACCCCAGAGATACTCACGGTCGTTATCGCCAATAATAGCAACGCGATCGCCGGACTGCAGACCCATCGCGATCATGCCAAGGCATAGATCGCGCACCTGCTCGTATTCTTCGTCCCACGTAAAACTCTGCCAAATACCAAAATCCTTCTGGCGCATGGCGACCTTGTCTGTGCCACGATATTGACGCACTTGCGCCAGCCAGCATTGAGGTATTGTCTGCGGTGTAGTCACACGTATCTGCTCCTGGAACAAACAGTAGGCCGAGCCTCGGCTCATCAACATACCAGGAAACAATCATCTTCCGTACGATGTTTCCCTACCGGACACCCTGTCTACCGGTTTGCGTGTTTACTTTCTACAGAAGCTCATGCTCCTGCCCCAAGTAGGCGCGTATAACTTCCGGATCACTCTTGACCTCCTCCGGCGTGCCTTCGGCAATTTTCACCCCAAAATCCAGCACGATGACGCGCTGCGCAATGTCCATCACCAATCCCATGTCGTGTTCGATGAGCACAATCGTCGTACCTTTCAACTCATGCACATCGAGGGCAAAGCGCGCCATGTCTTCTTTCTCTTCCACGTTCATGCCGGTCATCGGCTCGTCGAGGAGGAGGACTTTGGGTTCGAGTGCGAGCGCGCGGCCAAGCTCGACTCGCTTGCGCAGCCCGTGCGGCAGCGCGCCGACGACGGCCTTGCGGATGTGTTCCATCTCTAGGAAGTCGATGATCTCCTCGACGACTTCTCGGTGTTGCAAATCTTCTTTGCGCGCCAGACCCCAGTAGAACATGCTGCCCAACACGCCAGTCTTCATGTGCACGTGCCGCGCCGCCATTAAGTTGTCCAGTGTACTCAAGCCGGTATACAGGGCAATGTTCTGGAATGTGCGTGCGATACCCAGCGCGGCGATCTTGTGCGTGGGAGTGCGGCTGATTTCGTGGCCTTCCATCGTAATGGAGCCAAGGTCCGGACGGTAGAAGCCGCTAATGCAATTGAGGAGCGTTGTCTTGCCGGCGCCATTCGGGCCGATGACGGCAAGTATCTCGCCTTGATGTACGTCTAAACTTACGTTGTTGAGAGCCTGCGTGCCGCCGAACGACAGTGAAACATCGCGTATTGAAAGTTGGACACTGTTGTTGTTGGCTGCCATAGCGCTCCACTATTCGCCCGGCACAGATGTCGGGGCAAGCGAATGGTGCAATCGAAAAAAATGTCATCACACCCTAAAAAGGACGCTGACAGTATCATGCGATTGAACACCGAATTGAGGCGACGGGTACGCGACTGCAAAACCCGGCCGTATTGTAGTGCAAAAGACTGTCGACTGACAAGTCCAATTTCTAGTGTGAAGAGGATTGGTCTACTCTTGATTATTCTGCCGGGCAGCTGCACAACCAGACGGCGTGAACCGCCACATTCACACTCG
>JBHHUI010000208.1:0-5681 GCA_046753805.1 Anaerolineales bacterium | reverse complement strand
GCGGCGATCTTACCGCCTGGGTCGCCGGCAGCATGGGCGTGGTGGCGCTGATTGTGCTCGCACAGGCCACGTACTATCCATTCATCGGAGACGACGAGATCAGTCGCTATGGCTGGTTTGCCAGACTTATCGTTCAAAATACGGGCCTTACACCGGAGGCGCGCGGCTATCCAATGTTAATGCCGCTGGCGTATGCGGCCACCTTCCTCACTTCAGGGGCGCTGCCTGAGCAAGTAGCGCGTCTCTTTCCTGCGCTGTACGCGGCGGCGACGGTCGCCGCAACCTATGCACTGGCGCGGCGCTGGTTCGGGAACCAGGCCGCATGGATGGCAGCTGTTTTGCTAGCCGCTACTCCGCTCTTCATCAGATGGGCGCCGAACGGATATCTCGATATTCCCAGCGCGCTGTATTTCGTCCTGGCGGCGCTGGCAGCCGATGTATGGCGCGCCGAACGCGCGACACGCTGGGCATTGCTCACGGGCGTGCTTGCCGGTCTCGCCCTGTGGACGAAACAGGCCGGGTTTGCCGCGTTGCCGGTCATCGGATTGGTTATGCTCACAACAGCTCTCGCCGATCTCCGTCGTGGGCTGCCAACGCGCGCGCTGCAGGCCATCCGCCACGGCATGCTGCTATTGGCCATTACCCTCGTCTCCGGAGGCTGGTGGTATGCGCGCAATGCGCTCTACGACGGACTGGGAGCGGCTGTTCCAGGTCCCGGCGCTTACTACACGCAGCAGGCGCTCCACGATGTCGCATACGCGATTCCGTTTATCGGATATTTCACCGATTTCGGATACCTGACGGCAGTGGCCTACATTGCTGGGCTATTGGGAGCAGTAGTACGTATAGGGTCCAGAAAAACCGACAGCGGCAAACTGATCTGGTGCTCGCTCTGGAGTGTGCCCTATACCCTGTACTGGTGGTGGCAGTTTTCTTACGATCCGCGCTTCATACTGACGGTATTGCCGTTCTACGCGATCCTGGCGGGGGCAACCGGGAAAGCGCTCTGGCGCTGGAGCCCCATTCAAGACCGGCAGCGTAAACCTCTCCTTCCCAATCTGCAATCTTCTGTCTTGATCGCAGTGACGCTCCTCGTGGTCACGTTGGGCCTGTATCAGGCGCGACTGGGCGGCGCGCTGGCCTGGTTGCGGGCGCCGACAGCGAGTTATGCCGAACGCCTCACGCGCGCGAAGGGTGACATGTACCCAGTGGTGGAATATCTGCGAGACCACACTGCGGTGTCAGACCGCATCGTCTCGATGGACCCGCGTCAGAGTTACTATCTGATGGATCACACAATCCACTTCGGCTATCCGCTCGAAGTCGCCGATCTCCGAACGTACGATTACGTGGTTTATGGCTCGTGGGCGCCAACTGTATACGCCGGCCTGGGAGCGGACCTTGGGGCGATCCGCGCCGCGCTGGACGATCCCGCTCAGTTCGAGCAAGTGTTTGCGGGCCCGAGCAGCAGCATAGTCATCTATCGCATGCTGCAGCCGCCGCCATGATCGGGAACGGAAGCGCCGCCGCTGCGAGTGCAAATCGCAGATTGCCTACTTGTCGTTGCGAGGGTATCGCTTGAACAGAAAGCTCTCGCGTAGGATGAACAGCATATTATTGATACCGTCACGATAGCGCCGGAGATTGGTGCCTCCGTGACGCTTATCTGGACGATACGTTATTGGCACTTCGGCAATGCGCAGGCCTTTTTGGCGTCCGCGGATGGTCGTCTCGGGCCCAAACACCATCCCCGATTCACTAAATTCCAGACTTTCCAACGCCTCCTGTGTGAAACCTTTCAGCCCACAGCACAGATCAGAGATTCCGGTACGGCACAACACTCGCGCCGAGATGCTCATCGCAGGGTTGCCAAAATAGCGGTGCGAGGCCGGCATGGCGCCGGGAAGGATATTGCCGCGCAGCCGGCTCCCGATGACGTAGTCGTAGCCTTCCTTGAATTTATCCAGAAAGGTGCGGATGTCGGCGGGAACATAGGTGCCATCCGCGTCCATCTTGAAGATATACCTGCCACGCGCCGCGCGCATGCCGGTGCGACAGGCGTTGCCATAGCCACGTTTCTCTTCGTGTACGACGACCGCGCCATGCCGCCGGGCCAGCTCTACCGAATTGTCGGTCGAGCCGTTGTCGCACACGACGATCTCACCCGCGATGCCGATTTCATCAAATGCCGCCTGCGCTTCTTGAATGCACGCGACGATCGTGCGCTCCTCGTTAAGACACGGCATGACGATCGACACGTCAATGTGATCGCCCGCGTCGTCGGCGCGCTTTGATCTATTCATATCCATTCGGCCATGCCGCCCGCCAGCGCCAGGCCGACTCGATGATTTCCTCCAGCGCCGGATAGCGCGGCCGCCAGCCCAGTTCGCGTTGCGCCCTGGTATGCGAGGCCACCAGTCGGGCCGGATCGCCGGGGCGGCGTTCACACGTCCGTGTGGGAATCCTGGTTCCAGACACCGTTTCCGCTACTTTGATCACATCCCGCACGCTGAAGCCCGTTCCGTTGCCGAGATTGTAAATGCCATAACCCAGCTGATCGATTTTTTCAAGGCTCAGCAAATGCGCCTGTGCAATGTCCACAACATGAACGTAATCTCGGATGCAGGTACCATCCGGGGTGTCATAATCGTCTCCGTAGATGTCCACGCGGCTGCGCTTTGCCAGCGGCACCTGCAACACCAACGGCAGCAAATGCGTTTCCGGCTGGTGCAGCTCGCCGAATCTTTCGCTCGCACCGGCGGCGTTGAAGTATCGAAAGATGACGGCGCGGAAGTCGTACGCAGAATGATAGTAGTGCAGAATGCGCTCAAGCGTCAGCTTGGATTCGCCATAGGCGTTCAGCGGTTTTGTGGGATGATCTTCGTCGATCGGAAAACGTTCTGGCTCACCATACACCGCGGCAGTCGACGAAAATATGATGCGCCGGCATTCATATTTCCGCATGACGGCGAGTAGGTTGAGACCGTAGACGACATTGTTGATAAAGTAGCGTTCCGGGTCTGTACTGGCAGCCGTCACAAGCGTCTCGCCAGCAAAGTGGACGACGGCGTAGATGGTATGCTTCTCGAAGATGCGCGCCAGCAGCGCCCGATTTCCAATGCTGCCGTGTACGAACACAGCCTGCGGGTGTACAGCTTGCGCATGTCCCGTTTTGAGATTGTCCACGACGACGACCCGATAACCTTGCGCGAGGAGTTTCTCTGTGCAAATCGAGCCAACATACCCGGCGCCACCGGTGACAAGGATGGTTGGATTTGTCATTGAAGAAAATACTCTGCCGGCCATCTGCCAGTTGCTTGCATACGCCCCCGGCAGGCGTCGGCTGAATCCATCGATTCGGTTAGCAGGGCAGACGAGGCCAGAGAACTACGGGGCGGTCGCAATTGTACCGCGTTCCAAAGGATTTTCAATGTCCCGGAGAAGCACATGAAGCTGCTCGTCGTCCAGGAGACCGATTGGCTGCAACGCGGGCCACACCAACAGCATCACCTCTTCGAGCGACTCACCACGCGCGGCCACGAAGTTGTGGCGGTCGACTTTGAAATCACATACACGCCCTGGCCGCGCGCCCCGCTTGTGGCGCGTCAGCAGGAATGGGGGAGCGTGAGCCGTGTCTTGCCCGGCGCAAGCGTCCGCGTGGTACGACCGGGGACTCTCCGAGTGCCGGGCGGCGCGCGGGTGTTGTCGCTGCTCACGTTCCATCGTGTATTATCCGAACTGGTCGCCGAATTCCGCCCCGCTGTGCTTGTGGACTACGCGCTATCTACCGGCATGCCGGCTCTGCGCGTCGCGCGTCGCCGCCACATCCCCTTTCTGCTGCACGTGATCGATTCGCTGCACACGCTGGTGCCCAACCGCTGGACGCGCCCCGTTGCCAGCGCCGTCGAGAGGCGTCTGCTACGCGCCGCCGACAGCACACTGTATATCAATCACGCCCTACGCGATTATGGTGTGCGCATGGGCGCGCCGCCCGCATTGGCGCACGTGATCGGGAGCGGCGTCGATCTGGGGCGCTTCGATCCGGGACGCGCCGGGGCTCCCATCCGGGAGAAATTCGGTTTTCAGCGCGAAGACGTCGTGCTCGTCTTTGTCGGCTGGTTGTACAAGTTTGCCGGGATCGACACCGTCATGCGCACGCTGCCGGAATTGCCGCCGAACGTAAAGATGCTCGTCGTCGGGGTGGGCGAGGCCGAGGTCCGGCTGCGCCGACTCGCCGCCAACCTCGCGCTGCGCGATCGCGTCGTCTTCACCGGGCGACAGCCATATGAATCCATGCCGGATTTCATGGCCGCCGCCGACGTGTGCCTGCTCTTCTCCGAGTTGAACGACGTCATGCGACACATTGTCCCGATCAAACTATTCGAATACATGGCCGCCGGACGCCCGGTGCTGGCGTCGGAGTTGCCGGGAGTCATGCGCGAGGTGCCGCCCGACAATGGCGTGCTCTATGCCGCGCCGGAAGGGCTGCGTCCGGCGCTGGAAGCGCTGCTCGACCCGCGGGCGCGCGCCCGCGCCGGACAGCGCGCCCGCGCCTTCGCCGAAGCGCACTGCGACTGGGAACAACTCACTGACGAGTTCGAACAACTGCTCCAGACGATGGCAACGCCGTAGGAGGCTACATGCACATCCTGTTCAAGACCTATCTCGAATGGTTCAAGCGGCTCCACGCACTCATCGCAGAAAGCGTACGCGACCTACCCCCCACAGCGCTCGACTGGCAGCCGGGACCCGACATGAATTCGCTCGCCGTGCTGCTTGCGCATACGGCGGGGGCGGAGAAGTACTGGGTTTGCGCCGTGGCCGGCGGCGACGATCACGGCCGCGACCGCGCCGCCGAATTCCGCACCGCCGGCGCGACGATTGACGACTTGCTGGCGCAGCTGGATGACACGCTCACAGCCGTGCGTGCGACGCTCGCCGCGCTGCAAATGGACGATCTGGCGCAAGTGCGCGAGGCCGGGAGGAACGGTGAAGCGCATACTGTCTCCTGGGCGTTGATGCACGCGCTGGAACACACCTCGTTGCATCTGGGACATATCCACATGACGCGCCAGTTATGGGAGCAGGCGCAGGCAGACTAATAATTCAGGACGACGAGCTCCGGCACTTTGCCGCGCCGGTCCGCACGCGAGTTAATCGCACGGGATACGAAAACGGTCTCAATGCGGAAATCCGCGTACAACTCGCGGATCAGCGGCGTGTCGGAATTGCTCAGCATCAGCCGGCAGCCGACCCCGTCGAGTTGCCGAAAGACCGCTGCTAGATCGCGCTGATCGGATTCACGGAAATCACCCGCCGTGTAGCTGGTGAAATGCGCTGTGGCGCTCACCGGATGGTAGGGCGGATCAAAATAGACGAAATCGCCAGCGCGCGCGACTGCCGGCAGCGTCCGGAAATCGCGCGCGTCTATATCCACATCGCGCAGCGCCCGCGCAGCCGCCAGCAGGTTGTCCCGGTCGAGGATATGGGGGTTGGCGTAGCGTCCCATCGGAACGTTGAATTCCCCCTTGCGATTGACCCGGAATAAGCCGTTGAAACAGGTCTTGTTAAGATAGATCGTGCGGGCCGCGCGTGCGGCGGGGCCGAGCGTCTCCAGACGCAAGGCGCGCCCCGCGTAGTAGTAATCCATCACGGTCGTCGGAACCGCACACAACAGAAAC
>JBHHUI010000207.1:0-5709 GCA_046753805.1 Anaerolineales bacterium | reverse complement strand
CCTCGGAGGGCGCCAGCTGGCTTTTCATTCGTGAGGTGAACGCAGTTCACGAAGACGATTGTCTGAATCGTTGACGCCCCGAGACCGCCTCGATATAATGCTGCCATGCTATTACGCCTACTCGACCTGAATAAGATTCTACTGGCGCTCTTCATCGTCGGTTTGTTTGCTATCGGGGCCGCGGCCACCGCCCGTTTCGGCGCCGATAGTGTGGCTGTACCGCCCGCCGATCAGAGCACGTACGTGCAGCTGCCCACAGGGCTGGCGGAGGCGCAAGACCAAATCGAAGCGCCTCAACTGAACGATACGAAAGCGCTGCTGACCATCATCCTGGGCGGAATCGCAGCGACAACTGTCGTCGGTTTCGGCGCTTTGTTGGCTGCCCTGTGCTGGCTGCTCGACAGGCAAGTGAAACAGTCGTCTGCCAGAAGTTAGGCATCGAGACGGATCAGGCTGCACAGACACCGGGCGCATCCCGGTGTTTGTTGTTTCTACCGATGGACAAAGCTCAATTGCTGACACTTCTCACGACTGAGCACGAGCGCTTCGCGGTCTTGCTGGATCACATCGATCCGGGCGTGCAGGCGGCCGCAGAAGTCCATGCCGGTTGGACGGTTAAGGACGTCCTGGCGCATGTGGCCGCCTGGCAAGCGGAGCTTGTGCTCGGACTGGCCACTATTCGACAAGGCCACACGCCGCGCTACGCGTCCATCACGGCTGCCGAAATTGATAAACTTAACGCGCGCTGGCACGCCGAGAACCGCGACCGGTCGTTGGAGCGCGTACGGGCTGATTTTCACGGCGTACACAAGCAGCTCCTGCGCCAGTTGGACGGCTTCACCGACGATGATCTATTTCGTCGGGGGCGTTATAGATGGCTTGGCGACCGAACCCTGGCGGAGTGGTTGGCCGATTATTCGCACGCGCACGAGGCTGAGCATGCCGCGGATATTGAAGCACGACTGTCGGCCGGCGCACTGTAACCTGCCGAGGCAATGAGGGTCCTATGGAATCTGACCTCGCACACAGTTACGAGATCGCACAGTCTGGTTGCGTGTGCATCGACCGCAACAGCGTGGCGCGCATCTGGTCCACGGGCGAGCATCGTATCGACCTTGTAGACCGCATGTCTACCAACGACCTCGCCGGCATGGTCCCGGGCGAAGGCCGTCCCACGGTGCTCTTGAACGTTCACGCCCGGATTGTGGATTATCTGCTGGTATTGCACCTGGGAGACCGCGCGCTCATGCTGGCCAGCCCCGGCAAAGGCGAGGACGTGCGCCGCTGGTTGGCCGGCTACGTCTTCTTCCGAGACGATGTGACGTTCACCGATGCCTCCGGAGCGTTGGGGCAGTTCGGGCTGTATGGACTGCACGCTGCAGATACAGCCGCTGCCCTGATGCCCGGCGCTGAGGCGCTGCCATTATTCCATTCGTTGCAGGCGGATGATGCAATTCTCATACGCGTGCCCCCGCTCGCAGGCGGCGCATACGAGCTTGTGGCGCCTCGCGCTGACATGGACGCGTGGGTCGCGCGCGCTGAGGCTGCCGGCGCCGCGCCGGCTCCAACAGCTCTGTACGAAATCCTGCGGGTGGAGGCCGGTCTGCCGGGACCCGGAAATGAGATCGCGCCAGAGTACATCCCGCTCGAAGTCGGTTTGTGGGATGCCGTGAGCTTCAATTCGGGCTGCTACCTGGGGCAGGAGATCATCGCCCGGATGGAGAGTCGCGGCAAGCTTGCCAAGACTCTGGTCGGGCTGCGCGCCGCGAGCGCCCTCGCGCCCGGGGCGCAGTTGCGGGCCGCGGACGGCAGCCGCGGCATCGTGACGAGCAGCGTGCATTCTCCGCGCTACGGTTGGCTCGGTCTGGGGGTCCTCAAACCTGCCGCCGCGGTTCCGGGTGCGGAAGTCACGGTCGCACATGCCGGCGAGATAGCGCCGGCAACCATCGCCGATCTCCCGTTTGGGTAGTGCTGCGCTGGGGTTCTTTTACGGCGCACAATTGGCGGGCATCTGGCCGCTGTGCTGCGATTGCCGGCAGCCGTCATTCTGACCAACTACTGCTCGCGGAGCGTACTCTATCAGCCTGCGCAGAGGTAGCCCCGAGGTCTGCCGGGCCTGGAGGCCCGGAGAACCGGGCAATAAGTGCGCCACATTTCGGCTGGCATCAATCCGTTTTTGCATGATTGATAGTACAATCGAGGCGAAGCAGCGCGTGATCTCCGCCGGCTTCATCTCTCGACGCCGCATCATAAGCGGGGAGCATTTGATCCCGGATAGACGGCAGTAACTATGGCGACTAAAATCCTGATTGTGGACGACGACCCGGAAATCGTCGAACTCATCCGCCATATTCTGGACGATCAAAACTTCGAAATTGTCGAAGCTGCGACGGGCGCGACGGCGCTTGAATTGGCTGTTGCCGAGCAACCGGCGCTCGTGTTGCTGGATGTGCTTTTGCCGGGTGAATTGAGCGGTCACGACGTGTGCCGTCGCCTGAGAGAGAATCCGGCCACCGCGAACCAGCGCATTGTTATGCTTAGCGGGCAGGCGCGTTCATCGCACCGCGCGCAGGGGCTTGCGGCCGGCGCCGATGACTACCTCACGAAGCCCATCGATCCGCGCGACATGATTACCCGGCTGACAGACCTGGTAGAGCGCCCGCACATCGCCCAGCCGCCAGCCTTGCTGCTGACTCAGATGATGCACGGCGTACTGGCGATGCTGGAAGCCGAATTAGGGTGGCTGCTCGCGCTTGACCGCCATGGCAAACGGCTCAAGCCAGCCGTCATTGTAGCCCGTAGCGGCGACGAAACTGCCCGTGCGTTCCTTAACGGTTGGCAGGGTGAAAATAACC
Organism: Anaerolineales bacterium; assembly: GCA_046753805.1. GTDB lineage: Bacteria > Chloroflexota > Anaerolineae > Anaerolineales > JBHHUI01 > JBHHUI01. The sequence continues at coordinate 2,854 of JBHHUI010000207.1, read as the reverse complement.
GTGCGGCTGTCATACTGGATGAAGGCGACACATTCCTGACTGCGGTCATCCGCTCGGGTGAAAGCCTGATTGCAAAGACCACCGACCAGATTGACGCGTTACCCGGCGGCGACCTGTTCGTGCGCGGTATGCAGGCGATCGAAACTGCGACTGCCACAATCCTGCCCATCACGCTGCGCGGGACCACCCTCGGCGTGCTGGTGTGCCTGTTCGAGGCGCGCGAGCCCGTGCGCGGCGCCGACAGCCGCCTGCTGGCTGTGGCTGCAATGCAAGTCGCACTCGGCCTGGAGAACGAACGCCTGCTGGCGCAGGCCGAGCGGCAAGACACCGAATCGCGTCGCGCGCAACGTTTCCACGAGACTCTCGTCGATGCAATGGGCGATGGCCTGCTCGTGCTCGATGACAAGGGCCGCGTGGATTTCGTGAACCGGCGGCTGTGCCGAATGCTCGGGTACACGCAGGATGAAATCGTCGGGCGACCTTTTAGCGATTTCGTGAACCCGGCTGAGCGCCAGCGCGTGCACCAGATGTTGCGCGGATCGCTGGCTCAAACCAGCTCGTTTGAGCGTTCGCTCATGCGGAGCGATGGCACACCGCTGCCGGCGCTTGTGGTACACGTCCCGCAGCCCGAAGAAAGCGATGCCGACATTGGCGAAATCCTCGTCGTGTCGGACCTCTCACAACAGAAATCGCGCGAGTCCGCCTTGCTCCGCCAGACGCGGCAACTGGCTGCGATCAACCACGCCGCGCAGGCAATGGCCGCCTCGCTTGATCTTGACGCCGTCCCGCAGACGATTCTGGAGGAGACGGTGCAGGTTCTCGGCGCGAAGGGCGGCGCGATATTGCTTGTGGATGACGATACCAAAGACCTGCACTTCCGGGCGGTTGTGGGCCCACAATCGGAAGGCCTGCTCGGACAGCGCGTTCCAGTCGGGCGCGGGATCGTCGGTTGGATCGCCGAGCACGGCCAACCAACGCTCGTGGACGACGTGGCGAACGACCCACGTTTTTACAAGCGCATCGACGAGAAGACCGGGTTGACGACAACCTCCGCCATCGGCGTCCCGTTGCTGCTCAAGCGGCAGTTAATCGGCGTGCTCGAGGTTATCAACAAGATCGAAGGCAAGTTCGACAAAGGCGACCTGTCGCTGCTGGAATCGCTTGCCCAGCCGGCAGCCAGCGCGATTGTGAACGCGCGCTTGTACCGCGACCAGCGTAACCATGCCATTGAACTGGAGCACGCCTACGTTGAACTGAAACGCGCCGATCGGCTGAAGGACGAGATGATCCAGAATGTCTCGCACGAACTGCGCACGCCCATGACATTCATTCTTGGCTATATCGAACTAATCGCGAACGGTGAGCTTGGCGAATTGTCAGAGGACCAGCAGCAGGGCGTAGACGTGGTGCGCAACAAGGCGCGCGCGCTCACCAAGATCGTCAACGACATCGTCACATTGCAACGTATGAGCGTGGATACGCTCGACCGGCGTCTGATGGAAGTGCCGGCCATAATCGATCAGGCCGCGCGTACGGTGAGCGTCACGGCCCAAGATAGCGGCTTTGTGGTGAGAACGGATGTGCCAGAGGACATCCCCAACGTCCGGGCGGACGAAGAGCGCATCTCGCAGGTGCTCGATAACCTGATCGGCAACGCCATCAAGTTCAGTCCGGCGGGCGGCGAAATCTGGCTGCGCGTTCGGAGGCAGGGCGACTATGTGCGGTTTGAAGTGCAGGATAGTGGCATTGGGATCAACTCGGATAACCTGGGCAACATCTTTAAACGCTTTTATCAGGAAGACGGGAGTACGACTCGCCGCTATGGCGGCGTTGGCCTGGGCCTGACCATCTGCAAGGAGATCGTCGAAGCCCACGGGGGTGAGATCTGGGCCGAGAGCGAGCCTGGCCAGGGGAGTACATTCTGTTTCACACTCCCGTATGTAAATGAACCAGCACTGAAATGAAAGCAGCTATTGCCCATTGGCGTAGGTCTTAATCCACGGAATTAGTGTACCCACTTTGTCGCGTCGTCGCGCGTCCTGGAGACCTTGGAACCCCGTCAGACCTCGGAGGTCTCTTCGAATGGCCACACTCCAACTGGTCATAATCCCTGATCCGTCTATACTTCGAGCAGGCAACATCTATAGCATCATGGAGGTTCGTCATGGACGAACTGCGCCAATTCCTGGGCTTGTTCGCAAACGCTCTGCTCCTGATTGCGCTCCCCATCCTCATCGGTTATGTAGTCTGGTGGCTGCGCGCGCGTGTCAACGAGTTAAAACAGGGCCTGAGCAGCGACCAGCTCGAGATCATCGAATCGGTCGGGGCGCTGGCCGTGCATGCAGCCGAACAGGCCGGACTGGCGGGCGCGCTCGGCGGCGGCGCCGCCAAGAAGGACTACGCGATCGAGTCCGCGCAGCGGTATTTCGACCAACTCGGGATTAAGATCGATGTAGAGTCAATTGCCGCACTGGTGGAAGCCGAGGTCATTCGTAGCTTCAACAGCAGCGCGCCGCCGGCAGATACGCCGGAGGCCCGGGCGGAATTAATCGACAATGCGGTGCAGGCTGCGGTGCTGGCGGCCGAGCAGACCGGGCTGCAGAAAGTCACACTCCAGGCGGGCGCCGACCTGGCAGCTCAGAAGAAGGACTTTGCGCTGCAGCTAGCGCAGGCGTACCTCAAAGAGCATGGCGTCAAAGTAGACCTGGGGCTGGTGGATGGCTTGATCGAAGCGCAGATCATGCGCTTCAAGATGGAAGCGGCTGGACACCCGTTTTAGCAGCCGCCCGCCGTTCAGATTTCCGCCCCCACCGTGTGCAGCAGCACAATGTTGGCAGGGCCCATGTGGTTGATG
>JBHHUI010000206.1:0-5712 GCA_046753805.1 Anaerolineales bacterium | reverse complement strand
GGTCAACTCCGTTCTCAGCTTCAGCCGGCAGCACTTTCCCTTCTCGGTCGTCGACCTGCCAGCCGCGTTCGATGACGCAACCCTGGCGGCGCTGGTCGCCTCCGACCTGATTATTCTTGTGCTAACGCCCGATGTGGCCGGGGTTGGACTGGCGGCAAAAGCCATGCAAGTGTTTGACGTCCTGGGCTACGCGGAGCAACGCGTGCGTTTGATTAGCAACCAGCCTTACGACGAGCCTGGTATAGCGACCAAACACATCGAAAAGACGCTCGGCCGCAAATTGGACATTACCCTGCCCCACGAAAAATCGAGTTATCTCGCCGCGATCAACCTCGGCCAGCCGTTTCTGACGCGCTATCCAAAACGCCCCGTGGCGCGGGAGTTCCGGCGCCTGGCCGCGCAGGTGCGCAAAATGAGGGCTGCTGCCGACGGGAGCTACTCAACTCAAAAACACAAGAATGGGCGCTCCCCTGTCCTCTCCAACATTTGGGGTCGCGCGAAGTCTTACGCTCGTTGACGGCGACGACATTACGTTCAAACCTTCGCCGCACCCATCTGCCTCACCACCAGCACCACCTTGCCCTGCACGCTGACATTCGCCGGCTCGGCGTAAATCGGCCCCATGGTGGGGTTCGCGGGTTGTAAGCGTATGCGGCCGTTTTCAAAGTAGAAGTGCTTCAGGGTGGTCGACTCTTCGTCGTTTAGCCACACCGCCACAAGATCGCCGTTTTCGGCATCTTCCTGCTTCTTCATGACCACGATGTCGCCGTCACCGATCATGGCGTCGATCATCGATTCGCCGCGCACTTCAAGGGCGAACAGGTCTTCACCGTCGCCGACCAGGTCGCGGGTGAGGTTTATGGCTTCGTCGGGCGCAAACGACGACGACGCGTCCGGCACCGGCACAGGCTCGCTGGCGAAAATCCGCCCCACGAGCGGGATGGAAACCTGGTTCGCGGCCAACATACTCGTGATGCTGGAATCCTCGGTAAGCCGTATCCCGCGCGACACCCGTCCATCGCGCATGATGAAACCTGCATTCTCGAGTTTGTTGAGGTTGTAGTTCACAACCGAAGTCGAGCTAATCGCGCAGGCTTCTCCGATTTCGCGGATGGTGGGCGGGTAACCGTATTCTTGCCAGAAGCGCCGGATAAACCGCATCATCTTTTGTTGCCGGTCGGAAAGCTTTCCCTTTGCCATTCATACCTCCACAGGTGCACACCGGAAAATAATTCGCTCAGATGTGCTGTTTTAACGATTTCAGTCTACCAGAACAATTGTTCCAAGTCAAGCATCAATTTGGGAAATAAGTGGCGAAATATTTGGGATACTTAGCTTGACATACAGAACACATGTGCTAATATCTACGCAAGTACTAGAACGCATGTTCCAATTCGATTGATTAGCCAACAACTGAAAGGGGTGGCGAAAATGTACGCAACGAACACCCCCCTCTCGCCTCGTCCCGATGTCCTGCGGACTCCGCTGGGAGCCGTGGCTGGGCAGCCGGGACATGAAATTTGGGCGCGGGTGGGCAAATGGGTTTCAGACGATTACAGCCTTAAACGGAGCCTGGCATTCGGCGCCATTCTGACCAGCGCGCTGGTCGCGTTTGAAATCTTCAACTTCTCGACTACCGAATTCGCCCTGCAGGACCTGCTCGGCGAGGCTCGCTTCCTGGGGTTGCAGTGGGCGACGATCCTGTCGATCGCGTTCTGCGGAATCGATTTTGCCGGACTCGCACGATTGTTTACCCCGTCCAGCCGGGGCTGGGCGCCGGAGCGCCGCCAATCGGCTTCACTGGAAGTCTGGTATCTCGTCGGGGCCTGGTTTCTGGGCGCGACGATGAATGCCATGATGACCTGGTGGGCCGTGTCGCTTACCATGATCGACCATACCATTGGAAACGAAGTGCTGTCCCGCGGCCAGTTGCTCACGTACGTGCCGATTTTTGTGGCGACGCTGGTGTGGTTGACGCGGATTCTGATTATCGGCACCTTTAGCGTTGCCGGCGAACGCCTGTTTTTCCGGGCGCGCGAAGTCGCCACGGCGGCGGCCCGCGAAGCACGAAAAACCCAACACACCCCCGAAATGAACCGGCAGCCGCTGCCGGCCCGTCCGGTGGCGCACCGTTCTCCCAACGCCGTCAGCCACGTGCGCGAGCGGCACGCTGCGCCAGCCGTGCCGGCACATCGCCGACCGGCGCAGGGGCCGAAGGCCCAATATGTGGGAACCAAAGCGCCGGATGAGCGCGAACTGAAGTACGAATCGTTTGAGGAAGAGGAACCAGACACGCACACGGCGCGCGTGCGGCCGGCCCCCAAGCCGATGCGCATGCCGAACGGCGTCGGGACCAACGGCGCACAGCGCGATTAGCGGAGTCCGGCCATGCAATATGATGTCCCAAACCCCACACTGCCCCGGGCCATTCAGTTGCTGCCGGTACTTGTACTGGGATTTGCGCTCGCAGCGGGCGTGCTCGTCGCAAACGGTTTGCGTGTCCTTCCGCGGATAGTGCAGCCTGCGCCGGACGAACACGCCGCGCCCGGCACACTTGCGCCTGTCTTTGCCCCCAGTGTGCTCTATTGGGAGCGCGAGATTAAAACCTGGGCCGCCGAGTGGGGTCTTGATCCGAATCTGGTGGCGACGGTGATGCAGATCGAATCGTGTGGGGATCCAGACGCCGTATCCGGCGCGGGCGCGCAGGGACTGTTCCAGGTAATGCCTTTCCATTTCGAGGCCGGCGAGGTCATGCTCGATCCGTCCACGAATGCCCGGCGCGGTATGGCCTATCTAACAGACGGGCTGGCGCTGGCAGATGGAGATGTTCGGCTGGCGTTGGCCGGCTACAATGGCGGCCACTCGCAGATCGGCCGCAACCCGGAATTCTGGCCGGAGGAAACGCAACGGTACGCGTACTGGGGCAGCGGCATCTACGCGGATATTGCTGCCGGCAGCACCGCAAGTCCTACGCTCACCGCGTGGATGGCGGCCGGCGGTGACAGTCTGTGCGCAAGCGCAAGCGAGCGCCTGGGCCTGTGAAGCGACCGCGCTATCGTCGGTCGCCGTCCGCAGTCAGCGGCATTGCCGCCGCGATATTGATCGACGCTGGGCGACGCGCAACTGGCAAATGGCCGTCACGCATCGGTTCGCCTTCAGACAGAGGCAACCAGACGTTGAACGTGGACCCCTCCCCGCGCTTGCTTGTGACGTCAATCCGACCGCCATGCGATTCCACAATCCATCGGGCGATGGCCAGGCCCAGGCCGGCGCCAACTGTATTCGAGTCCTCGCGCTTGCGCGACTTCTCGACTCGATAAAACCGATCGAAAATGTGAGGCAAATCCTGCTCAGGAATGCCCGGCCCCGAGTCGGCCACCCATAACTGCGCCCATCCATCGCCGCGCCGCAGTCCGAGCTGCACCGTGCCCCCTTCGGGTGTGTATTTAAGTGCGTTGCCAACGAGGTTTAAAAGAATTTGCTTGAGCCGGTCCGGGTCGCCGCTCACTGTGGCCTGGTCTTCCTCGGCCAACCGGACCTTGACCCGGTTGCCCGCAAGCACCTCCGCCTCCCGGTAGGCCTCCAGCAAAAGCGTGTCGAGATCGACCGGCTCGAATACCATCGGAAGTGTGCCGCTTTCCGCCTGCGCCAGCGTCATCAAATCGCCGACGAGTCGCGACATCCGCTCGGCTTCCGTCTGCATGGCGTCAAGCGCAACCGGATCCGCTTCCCCCATCCGACGCAATACATCCACGTTGCCGCGCACGACGGTCAGCGGCGTGCGCAGCTCGTGCGAGATATCCTGCAACAGCCGCCGCTGGGTGTTAAATAGTCGCTCCAGCCGTTCAAGCGTATCATTGAAGGCGGCGATCAAACGCCCGACTTCGTCGGTGGCCAGACCTTTCGACTCGATCCGTCGCGAAAGGTCGTCCGCACGCGTAATTTGCAGCGCGGCCTGGGTTACATTTTCGAGCGGGCGGAGCGCGCGCCGCGCGGTCAGCGACCCGATCACAAACGAGACGATGACGGAGGCAGCGCCGCCGACGATCAACACGAACAGTAAAAGATTGCGCGCTTCATCCAGTTGTTGGAGCGAGGCGCCGACCTGCAAATAGCCGATCAGTTGCCCCTGGATGGCAACCGGCACTGTAAACACGCGCAGCCGCGCGCCGTGCGCCTCCACATCGTGTGTGGTTGTTTCTCCCGGCTCAGTGGTAAGCGCGAGCGGATCGAGCGGTTGGTCCACGCCATGCAAGTTGCGCGAGGCGCCCTGCAGGATGCCTTTGTTGTTTAGCACTTGCACGTACAGGCCGGCAGCGCGAAACGTGTCCGGCTCCGGGATCTCAATGAACGAGATGCCCTGCTGGATCACGAGCGCGCTGTTGTTCAGTACCTGCGCCGCAGTCTGCTGCAGCCGCTGGTCAATCTGGCGGATCAGGCTGATGGAAAGGATCACCCACACCGCCACGCCGAAGAAGCTGATGACGGTTGTCAGGATGAAGGAGTACCAGAGGGTCAGGCGGAGACGGAGACTCATTGGGGATTTCCGAATGTGGATTGCGGATTGCCGATCAATTTCAGCCGATCCACAATCCAAGAGCCGCAGTCGCCAATCGGTTTATTCTTCCCGCAGTACGTAGCCCACGCCACGCACAGTGTGGATGAGCCGAGGTTCGTCCCTGGATTCGGTCTTCTGGCGCAGATAGCGCACATAAACCTCGATGATATTGCTTTCCCCACCAAAGTCATAGTTCCAAACGCGATCAAAGATCAGGTCGCGCGTGAGTACCTGGCGCGGGTTGCGCATGAACAGTTCGAGCAATTCGTATTCTTTGGCGGTCAGATCAATGGCGCGCTCGCTGCGAAACGCCTGGCGAGTGCCGGTGTCGAGTCTGAGATCGGCAAAGTGCAGCACTTCGGGCTGGGCGGGTTGGGCGCGGCGGAGCAACGCGCGGAGGCGCGCCAGCAATTCATCGAAGTCGAACGGCTTGACCATGTAGTCGTCGGCGCCGGCGTCTAATCCCTCCACTTTGTCGGTCACGGCGTCGCGTGCGGTCAGGATCAGAATGGGTACGGAGCCGCCGCTGCGCAACCGGCGGCAGACTTCCAACCCATCCATGCCGGGCAACATCCAGTCGAGGATGACAATGTCGGGCGCATGATCTCGCGCCAGCCCGAGGCCGGTCAGGCCGTCGGCCGCGATATCGACTTGGTAGCCCTCGTAGGAAAGTCCGCGCCGCAGAAAATCAGATATTTTGTGTTCGTCTTCGATGACGAGAATACGCTGCTGGTTATTCATGCCAGGCCCATCCAAGATGATGATAGCATAAACCTGGCAGAGGCTGCAGGCGAGATTAAAAAGAAAGCCCCTTGGCAATGACCTACTCTCCCAGGCCGTCTCCAGCCAAGTACCATCGGCGCTGGCGGGCTTAACTACCGGGTTCGGGATGGGACCGGGTGTACCCCCGCCGCTCCAATCACCAAGGGACGTTTCGACGAAGTGAGATAGGAGATTAATGATTGGACGGCTCATTACCAATCTCTGATCTCCAAATATCTACTGAATAGAGTACTGTTCGTCTACAGTATCAAGAACTCCAAGTTCTCCGCATCACGGAAAAGAAGCCTCTCGGCCATTAGTACGCCTAGGCACACACATTGCTGTGCTTACACCTGGTCGCCTATCAAGCTGGTCGTCTTCCAGCGGCCTTA
>JBHHUI010000205.1:0-5716 GCA_046753805.1 Anaerolineales bacterium | reverse complement strand
TCCCCCAGGGAAGCGTCAAGGTCTTATCTCCCTCCAGGCGGTTCAGGAATTCGGGGCGGAAGATGCGCTTCAGTTCTTCGGTGAGCTTCTTGCGCATTTCGTCATAGGCCTGTTCGGCCTCTTTGTTCTGGTCCACGCGACCCTGGAATCCCAGGCTTGTCTGGCGCTTGATCACGTCCGCGCCCACGTTCGAAGTCATGACCACTATGGCATTCTGGAAGTTGACCTTCTTGCCTTTGGCGTCTGACAGATGCCCCTCTTCCATAATCTGCAGGAGCATGTTGTGGGTTTCTGGGTGAGCCTTTTCGACCTCGTCGAACACGACCACCGAGTATGGCCGCCGCCGCAGCGCTTCGGTGAGCTGCCCGGCATCGTCGTAGCCGACATAGCCCGGCGGCGCGCCGACCAGCCGACTGACGGAGTGGCGCTCCATGAATTCGGACATGTCAAGTTGCACCAGCGCGTCGTCGCTGCCGAACAGGAATTCGGCCAGCGCCTTGGTCAGCTCCGTCTTGCCGACGCCCGTGGGTCCGAGGAAGATGAACGAGCCGATGGGCCGCCGCGGGTCCTTCAAGCCCGCGCGGGCGCGCCGCACGGCGCGAGAGATGGCGTTGATGGCCTCGTTCTGGCCGACGATGCGCTCCTGGAGTGCATCGTCCATGCGCAGCAGCCGATCTGACTCGGTCTCGGTGATTTGCATGGCCGGTACGCCGGTCCACATGGAAACGACCTCGGCAATGTCTTCGGCGCTCACCTGCGGGCTGGTCGCGCGATCCCAACCAGCGCGCATGCGGTCCAGTTTCTCCTGCAGCTCGTCCTGGCGCTCGCGCAGCTCCTGTGCATCGGCGTAACGCGCTTCGTCGATCGCGATGGCATGCTCTTCCTGGGTCGACTTTAGCTCTATAACCATCTGCTTGAGGCGGTTTGCGCCGGGGTTTTTATACATGCGGACGCGCGAACCGGCCTCATCGATCAGGTCGATGGCTTTATCGGGCAGGAAGCGGTCGGCCACGTACCGGGCCGACAGGTGGGCGGCGGCCTCGATCGCCTCGTCCGTGATACTGAGTTTGTGGTGTTCCTCGTAGCGCTCTTTGATGCCGTGCAGGATGTCGATGGTCTCTTCGATGGTTGGCTCGTCGACATTGATCGACTGGAAGCGGCGCTCCAGCGCAGCATCGCTTTCGATGTATTTTCGGTACTCGTCCAGTGTGGTTGCGCCGATGACTTGCAATTCTCCGCGTGAGAGCGCGGGCTTCAGAATGTTGGCCGCGTCCACCGACGAGCCGGCCGATCCGGCGCCGACGAGCATGTGCACCTCGTCGATGAAAAGGATCGCGCCCGATTTCTTCAGTTCATCGATGACGCGTTTCAAGCGTTCTTCAAATTGGCCGCGGTACATCGTCCCGGCCACGAGCGAGCCGACGTCCAGTTGCAGCACGCGTTTGCCGAGCAGCGGCTCGGGGGCGTCGCCGCCTGTAATGCGTTGCGCCAGTCCTTCGACAATCGCGGTCTTGCCCACGCCCGGCTCGCCGATCAGCGCTGGGTTGTTCTTGGTGCGGCGCGCGAGTATCTGGATGACGCGCTCGATTTCGGTCTGGCGTCCGATCACCGGGTCGAGCTTGTCGGTCTCCGCCAGCAGGGTCAGATCGGTAGCGAGCTGGTCGACCAGCGGCGTCTTTCCTTTTTCTTTCTTCTGGCGACCCGAACTGCCGGCCGGCTGCGCCTGGCGGCCGCTGGATGGGTTGTCCTTCAACACGCGGCGTGTCTGGCGGCGGACCTGCTCGGGGGAGATACCCATGCGCCGCAGCACGTCGACGGCGATCCCCTCGTTCTGGCGTACCAATCCCAGCAGGAGATGTTCGGTGCCGATGTAGTGGTGACCGAGCCGGCGGGCTTCGTCCACGGCCAGTTTCAACACTTGTTTGGTGGCCGGCGCCAGGTCCGTCTTTGATCCGCTCACGCGCTGCGAGCCGACGCTTATGCTCTCGATGATGTCTTGCAGACGAGCGTGGTCCACGCCAAGATCGCGCAACACGTGCCCGGCGACTCCGCCTTCTTCGCGGGCCAGTCCAAGCAAAAGATGCTCGGTTCCAATGTAAGGCTGGCGCAGATTGTCGGCTTCTTCCTGCGCCATGCCGAGCACCCGGCGCGCCCGTTGCGTGAAGCGTTCCATGTTATTCGACACTATCCTATCCTCCGGGGTCACCAGTACTGGGCATCGCGACCATTTTACCAAAATAAAAACCAAGCGCCATGCGCTTTGGCAGGGGAGAGTATACCGCCCCTGCCGTGGACGGGCAGGAGATCAGCATGTCACGCAATTTCAAATTGCGAGTCTAGATCAGTCGCGTTCGGCGTCGGCCAGTTCTTCCGGGGGCGGGACTGCTTCGGCGGTGTTTTCTGCGGGGGTGGTTTCCAACTCGTCGTCTGTTGCCGGGGCGGCAACGCTGTCCGAGTCCACCGGATCAGCGGCGGCAATTTCGTCCGCAGCGGAACTGTCTTCGTCTGCGGTCTCTTCTTCCGTCTCGCGGTTCACCCAGAAGTCGTAATCGAGGTCTGCGTACCGGGCCGAGTCAACCTCACGGATGCTAAGCGCCATGCGACGTTTCGGCGCATCGATGTCAATGATCCGCAGAACGCGTTGGTCGCCTTCCGCGACGATCTCTTTCGGATGCGCAATGTTGTCGTGCGACAATTCGCCAATGCGCACCAGGCCCTCAATCTCGGGGGTGTCTTTCAGTCGCGCAAAGGCGCCAAATTTCGCGAGCCGTGTGATCGTGGCCTCGACGAGTTGACCCGTCTGGTACCAGCTGGCGACGTTGTCCCATGGGTCCGGTTCCAGTTGTTTGAGCGATAGCCCGACACGGTTGCGCTCGTGGTCCACATTTATGACCTGCACGCTGACTTCCTGGCCGACTTTCAGAACCTCGCTCGGGTGGTCGATCGGCTTCCAGGTGAGTTCTGAAACGTGGATCAGGCCTTCCATGCCGCCCAGGTCGACGAATGCGCCAAAGTCGGCGATCGAGTTGACGCGACCGGTCCGGGTGTCGCCCGGTTCCAGTTCGGCCATTAGCTTCTCGCGCAGGCGGGCGCGGTTTTCTTTGGAGGCCGCGCGCTCGGAGAGGATCAGCCGGTTGCGCTGCGCGTCGACCTCGATGACTTTCACCATCGCCTTCTCGCCCACCATGCCGCCCCAGCGCGCGGCCGGGGTTTCGCCAATGCTGCGTCGCCGCCGGGCCAGGCTCATTTGCGAGGCCGGAATGAAACCGCGCAGTTGGCCCAGACGCATGATCATGCCGCCCTTGTTGTAACCGGCGAGTTCGCCCTCGTAGACTTCCTGGCTTTCCAGCAGCTCATCGGCGGTCTTCCAATCACGCATTTCTTCGGCCTTGGTGATGGACAGGATGATGCCGCCATTGCGAGCGTGCGGGTTCACGACGTACACATCGATATTTCGGCCGACCTGAATCTGGTCGCGCAGTTCCGCATCGATGCGGTCCAACTCCTGCGCGTTAATGACTCCCTCGGTCTTGGCGCCGATATCGACGAGCACCTCCGTCGGCGAAATCCGTGCTACTGTGCCCTCGCGAATTTCGCCCCGCTTGGGTAGATCGATCTCACTCTCGGCGAGCAGTACGCTCATCGGGTGATTATCAAGTTCGTCGTTACTTAGTTCGTTGGTTACCAAATCGCCTCCGGCAGGGTAGGATTGACCCGCGGAGGGCTGCGCTTCCGTTGCCATCAAGTGCTGTAGGCTCCAGCCAATCGGGGTTGCGCGGCGATTATAAGACCGAATCGAAGGGTTGTCTACCTTTTCGGTGATTTTTCTACACGGTATAATTCCCTGCGTGGGTTCTCAAGGAGCAATGATGCGGCCTGTTTTTCCTTTTACGGCCATCGTCGGGCAAGCGCGTATGAAACGCGCGTTGCTGCTCAATGCTGTTAATCCCCGCATCGGTGGCGTTCTCATCCGAGGCGAACGGGGTACGGCTAAATCGACTGCGGCTCGCGCTCTGGCGGCGTTGCTGCCGGATGTGACCGTTGTGGCCGATTGCCGCTTCGGCTGTGATCCGAACCTGCCGGCCCAGTACTGTACTGAATGCCGGGCGCGGGAGACGCATAACGGCAACTTGCCGATTGCAGTGCGCCGGACAGCGTTTGTCGACCTGCCCGTGAGCGCCACCGAAGACCGGGTGGTGGGCACGCTTGATATTGAGAAGGCGATCCAAAAAGGCGAGCGCCACTTCGAGCCGGGTGTGTTGGCGGCTGCCAACCGGGGGCTGCTCTACATCGACGAAGTCAACTTGCTCGACGACCATGTGGTCGATTTATTGCTCGACTCGGCCGCCATGGGCGTGAACGTGGTCGAGCGTGAAGGCATTTCGTTTTCGCATCCGGCCAAGTTCATCCTGGTCGGCACCATGAATCCCGAAGAGGGCGATCTGCGCCCGCAACTGCTGGATCGGTTTGCGCTTTCGGCGACGGTGCGCGGTATTGGCGACGCCGATGCGCGCGTCGACATTATGGAACGTAACCTGGCTTTTGAGAATGAACCCGAAGCATTTTACGCCGAGTGGCAGCCGAAGGAATCGCAAATCTCTGTCGAGATTGAACAGGCGCGCGAGCGCCTACCGAACGTCGCGTACTCGCGCTTTGACCTGGCGACGATTGCGGACCTGACAACCAGCTTGGAGGTGGACGGCCACCGCGCCGACCTCGTCATCCTGCGGGCGGCGCGCGCCCACGCGGCCTACAAAGGACGTGACGCCATTGACCAGAGCGACATCCTGCTGGCGGCGGAACTCGCGCTTCCCCACCGGGTGAAGAGGGGGCCTTTCCAGCGTGCGGAAATTGCACTGCAAGACCTGGAGGAGCAGCTTGAGCGCGCCCGCTCCGATGCCACCCGGGGCGAGCAGGGCAAACCCAAGCAGTCTGACGAAAAAGCGCACGTAAAAAAAAAGATAGTGTAGCGCAGGAGGTCGCCGCCGAGGAGGCGCCCGACCTCAGCCAGGCCGAACCCGCCCCGCAGCAGCCGCAGAACAGCGGCGACGCCCACTGGTGGGAAGGCGGCAAAGATGTCGCGGTGGGTCAAGAATTCGAAGCCCGCACGCTGAACACCCCGCTCGATAAGTTAACCCGCAAACATGCCGGCCGGCGGAGCCGCACCCGTACTGAACGGAAGCGCGGCCGCTATGTGCAAGCGCGCCCCGCCGGGGGCAAGACAAACGACCTGGCGTTTGATGCCACGCTGCGCGCTGCGGCGCCTCGACAGGTGGAGCGCGCCGAGCAGCGTCAGCAAGTTGCCTTTGCCGTGCAACCCGAAGATTTCCAGCGCAAGATCCGCGTACGCAAGGCCGCCAACCTGATTATGTTTGTAGTGGATGCTTCGTGGTCGATGGCGGTGGCGGAGCGCATGACGGCCACCAAGGGCGCGATCATGTCGCTGCTGACCGACGCTTACCAGCGCCGCGACCGGGTGGGCCTGATCGTGTTTCAGAAGAACAACGCCACGCTGGTGCTACCCCCCACCAACTCCGTCCAGCTTGCCCAGCATGCACTCGCCGACATCCCCGTGGGCGGCAAGACGCCTCTGTCGGCCGGCTTGACTCTGGCGCACAAGGTCATCCGCCAGCAGCGGCAGCTCCACCCGGATGTGATGCCGCTGATGATCCTGCTGACCGATGGAGCCGGCAATGTTTCGATGACGCGCTTGCCG
>JBHHUI010000204.1:0-5726 GCA_046753805.1 Anaerolineales bacterium | reverse complement strand
CGCTACGGCGAAACAAAAGACGGCGCGCTGCGGCCACACCACGGGGTGGAATTTTTCAACCCGACCGGCACGCCCATCATCGCCGCAGCGGGCGGTGAAGTGACCTACGCCGGTCCAGACTGGGATGTAATCTTTGGGCCGAACGCGTATTTCTATGGCAACATGGTCGCCATCAAACTAGACCGGGCCTATCTCCACCAACCGGTCTATACGCTGTATGGACACATGAATTCGATTGACGTCGAAACAGGCCAGCGGGTGGAAGCCGGGCAACAATTGGGCACAGTCGGCGGCACCGGAGTCGCACTGGGCGGCGCGCATCTGCACTTCGAAGTGCGCGTCGGGCAGAACCATTACGATGCCACGCGCAATCCGGAGCTGTGGCTGCGCCCCTTCCCGCGCTGGGGAGCGCTGGCGGGCCGTGTCACCGATCCGGACGGGAATCTGGTCGCGCAAGCGAACGTGGCCATCCGTTCGGTCACGATCACGGCAGAGGATTTCGAGGGGTCTGTCAGCCGCTTCGTCGCGACATACGCCTTCGAAACGCTCAATCCCGACGAGCAGCTCGGCGAAAACTTCGCCCTCATCGACCTTCCCCCGGGAACGTATCAGGTTTCGGTGGCCACCGGGCGTTCATCGAAGAAACAAACGGTCACGGTCGAGCGCGACCGGCTGGCGTGGGTGGAATTTACCGACGTGCTGCCGAGGCCGGAGGTCTCCCCATGAGGCACGGTCGGGTGGGCCTGCTGCTTGCCGGCGCACTGCTCGCTTCCGGCTGTGCTGCCAGTACGGCGTACAGCGGCGGCCCGCCGTCCGTTGACATTGCCGACTTTTACACGCTCACTCCCTCTAGCACGCCGTCGCCGACCGATACACTCGTACCGAGCCGCACGCCAACGCAGACGGACACGCTCGCGCCGACGAGCACGCCGACTGCCACTGTAACGGCCACGCAAACTGATACCCCCATTCCAACGAGCACGCCGACTCTGGCCTATGGGACGCCCGCAACGACCGGGTTCGAGGCCACCGATCTGGCCATCGTCGCGATGACGCAGGCCTTCCTGACGCCGCCCACGCCCACAAACACGCCGGTTGTGCCCAAGGCGGAACGCAGTCAACTCGTGCGCCCGCCGGATAATGTGGAGTTGGACGAGCACTTGTGGTTTGTGCGTCCACTGGGCGCGGGCCTCAACATCTCGCCGGCCGGCAACTATCGCTACGGCATGACGCGCGATGGCACGCTGGCGCCGCACCATGGCGTGGACATTGCCAACCCCACCGGCGCAATAGTCGTGGCGGCGGGGCCGGGCGAGGTCGTATTTGCCGGCACCGATCAGGCGCAGGTGTATGGCACGACGACAGACTTCTACGGGAACGTAATCGTCGTCAAGATGGCCGACCCGTGGGAAGGGCACAGCGTTTACACGCTGTACGGCCACCTGTCCTCGGTTGCCGTGAGCGCCGGCCAGACCGTCTTTGCCGGCGATCCGCTCGGAGCAGTGGGCGCGACCGGGATTGCCGGCGGTCCGCACTTACACTTCGAAGTACGGCTGGATGCTCCCACCTCGTACTGGGACGTCCGCAACCCCGAGCTCTGGTATCGTCCAATCAGCGGGCGCGGCGCGCTGGCCGGGCGCGTGATCGACCGGCGTGGCCGCTTTATACCGGGCGCGCGTGTGAGCGTTCTTTGCCGTGATGGAGCCAACCGGTATTACGATACTTACTGGGACCGCGGCACGCCGCCGGACAACGTCATCGTGGAGAACTTCGCCCTCAGCGATCTCCCGGCTGGATTCTGCCACGTGGAAGTGGATATCGACGGGGAGACCGTTTCAGATTCCGTGGAAATTCGCGCCGGCGAGTTGTCGTTCGTCGTACTGCAGCCCGAAGAATAACAGGGTCAGGAGTTACGCAGTTTGGAAGCCAAAACGCTGGCTGAGTAGGCGTTGAGCCTGTCGAAACGCCGTATCGAAGCCCGTTTTGGCGCAGTTCCTGGTCTCGATACGCCCCTTCGGGGCTACGCTTCGTCTCGCGCTCAGCGCGAGGCTCGACCAGCGAACTGCGTAACTCTTGAGTGTGTATTAGCGCGAGGCGGCGCCTTCAGCAGCCGCTATTCCGGCGGTTGCTGCGGTTTGCTCGGCCGTCGCGTTTAGTTCAGACGCACGCATCGCGTCAAATGCGCAAATTGCAACTTCCAGCATGTCCAGATCAGGCTCGCGTGTGGTGAGGCGCTGCAGCGCCAGGTTCGGGATGATCAGCACCTTCACCAATGGATTGGCGACATGGCGGGCTGTGAAACGCAGATATTCATACGCCAGCGCAGCCAGCACCGGAATCAGCACCAGCCGGGATAAGAGGCGCCACAACAACGGCAGCGGCCCCAGCGCCGCAAACAACAATACGGAGAACACGACCACGGTGAGCAGGAAGGCTGTCCCACAGCGGGGATGTTCCAGCGGAAATCGCGCGACGCTCGGCGGGGTAAGCTCTGCCCCGGCCTCGAATGCGTTGATGGTTTTATGCTCCGCCCCGTGATAACCGTACAGCCGCCGCACGTCCGGCATAAGGCCGATAGCCCAGATGTACGCGATGACCAGCGCCAGCCGGACCACGCCCTCCAGCAAGTTGCCCGCCATCGTCGACATTCCGAGCAGCTTTTCACCGGCCTGTCCCACGGCGGCCGGCGCCAGAAAGAACAGCCCCAGGCCCAATGCGAGCGACGCGATGATTGATCCCCAGGCTATCGGTCCGCCGAACTCAACTTCGTCGCCGGCGGCCACGTCGGCCGAGTACAGCAGGCTGCGGATTCCAAGGCCCAGTGCATCCCACAGGCCAAGCATTCCACGCACGAACGGCGCGCGGCTGATCCAGTTCTGGTACGCCTTGCCGAGCGGCTGCTGATGGACCTGGATGTCGCCTTTCGGATCGCGGACGGCCACCGCCACTGTTTTCACGCCGCGCATCATCACACCTTCAATTACGGCCTGGCCGCCATACGAGGGCAGACGCTCAGTCATTACGGCACCTTATCGATTGGGATAGATAGCATGGGCTGGACATCGGCATTCTACCGTCCGTGTTAAGGGCAGTCAAGGTCAATCCGACGGCGTGAGCATTTCACGATGTTGGTCAATTTCGACAACGTCTGTATCACACCAGCGCGCAATGAAACACTCCCGGCGGACGCCTGTGCTATACTGCTGCAGCATGAACCCAGTACTTGCCCTAGCCCGCCGCCGACATGCTTCGCACCGCCCCGGCCACGGAGCGCCGCCCCAGATTGGACGATCAACTTAGCGACGCGGAACTCGTAGCCCAAGCCCAGGAAGACCCGCAGCGCTTCGCCCGCATTTACGAGCGCTACGTTCAGAAGCTGTACAGCTACGTGTACTATCGCACCGGCGACACGAGCGACGCCGAAGACCTGACAGCGCGTGTCTTCGTGCAGGCGATGAACCATTTGCCACGCTACCGCGAGCGTGGCATACCCATTTCGGCCTGGCTGTACCGCATCGCACATAACCTCATTGCCAACTGGCACCGCGACAACGGCCGGCGCAAGGTCGTTCCGCTCGACGATCATGTCGCCCATTCGCTGCAAGCGGAGGAACCGGAAACGGTGACGGAATCCCGCGAGGAGCACGCGCGCTTGCTGGATGCAGTCCGCCAACTACCCCCCGAACGCCAGGAACTCATAATCCTGAAGTTTGTCGAGCGCATGTCCAACGCCGAGATCGGCAAGGTGATGGGACGCAGTGAAGGCGCTATCAAGAGTCTTTACCATCGGACCTTGCTCGCACTGCGAGACTACATGAAGAAGCACCAGGGAACGCCCGAAGACAGCAGCCAGTATGAATGAAACCAAACATCCCAAAACGGCCGCGAATTGCGCGGGGGCGTCGACCGATGCTGACGACGCCGCGCCGAGGGACCCGCTATTCAGCGACCTGTTCAACGTATCGCACCAGTTACGCGACGCCTTCGCGCCGGTGCAACCACCGGAAAGATTCGTAGCGCGGCTGCGCGACCAGCTGGATGCGAATGTCGAAAACGCCCGCCGGGCGCGGGAATCCTACTTCATGCGACGCAAACGCCTGCGCTGGACGGCCTTCGGAATCGGCGGCGCCGTGTACGCCGCCGGCCTGGTCGTCGTGCTCGTGCGCGCCGCCCGCTGGCTGTCGAGCCGGCGCCACGCTGCGCCGCCGGAATGAACGCTCCCGCTTCCCCCGAGATACGCCCTGCCAAAGCCCGCGCCGATGTGCGCGTGCGGCTGCCCGACGGCGTTATCCTGCGCGCCCCACGCGGCACGACCGTCGAACAGATCGCGCAGTCTGTCGCCGCGCCGGACGAGCCTCTAATCGTGGCCGCGATCGTGGATGGCGAGCTGTCGGAGCTGTCCCGCGCGCTCGGGCGCGATGTGAATCTTCAGTTTGTGACGCTGGCCGACGCCGACGGCATGCGCATCTACCGACGGTCGTTGTCATTCTTGCTCATTGCCGCTGCCCAGGAAACACTGCCCGGCGTACACGTCCACATCGATCATGCAGTGGCAAGCGGCGGATTCTATTGCCGCGTCAGCAATCGCCCGCCCTTGTCGCCGGACGAATTACACCTACTCAAAGTCCGCATGGATGAAATCGTCGCGGCCGACGAACCAATCGTGCGGCAGGAAATTCCGCTCGAGGATGCTGCGGCGTTGTTCCGGGCCGCCGGCGACGAAGAAAAAGTACGGCTGCTTGCGCACCGGACAAAACCACGCCTGGTAATGTACACCATGCGCGGAACGCGCAATTACCTGCACGGTTACATGGTCCCGAGTTCAGGCTACATCCGCTTGTACGATCTCGAACCAGCGGATGGCGGCTTCATCCTGCGCTATCCGCGCCGGCGCGCGCCCAGCCAACTCGCGCCGACCGTCAGTCCGGGCGGCCTGCTGGCGCGCTTCCGCGAGTATGACAAATGGCTCGACATGCTCGACCTGCAGCACGTGAGTGAGCTTAACGAGGCCATTCAAAGCGATCGCATTCGCGGGTTGGCGCTGGTGGCCGAAGCCTTGCACGAAGACCGCATCGGCTATATTGCCAGCCAGATCGCCGAGCGAAAGGGTCCCGTGCGGATCGTGCTCATCGCCGGGCCGTCCGCTTCGGGCAAGACAACGTTCAGCAAGCGGCTGTCCATCCAGTTGCTGGCGCACGGCATCCGCCCGTACCCACTTGCCATGGACGACTTCTTTGTACCCCGCGAACAGTCGCCGCGCGACGAGCAGGGCGATTACGATTTCGAATCGATCTATACGCTCAACCTGGAACGCCTGAATGCAGACCTGCTCGCGCTGATGGACGGTCGCCGGATCACGCTGCCCCGCTACAATTTCAAAACCGGCCTCCCCGAAGAAGGCCCCACTGTGCAGCTTGGCGCGGACCACATCATTGTCCTGGAAGGCATTCACGGCCTGAACCCCGTTCTGCTCCCGCACGTCCCATCCGAGCGCACCTACCGCATCTACGTATCGGCGCTCACGCAACTGAACCTGGACCGGCACAACCGAATCTCCACGACCGACGCGCGCTTGTTGCGCCGCATCGCGCGCGACGCCGCGAACCGGGGCTACTCGGCGCGCGCCACAATTGAGCGATGGGAGAGCGTCCAGCGCGGCGAGAAGCGCAATATCCTGCCGTACCAGAACCTGGCCGATGTGATGTTTAATTCGACGCTGCCGCACG
>JBHHUI010000203.1:0-5731 GCA_046753805.1 Anaerolineales bacterium | reverse complement strand
CCCTCGCGCGAGGCGTGCTGCACCGTTAAATAAGCCTGCATGAATCGACCCAGTTCAATAATGCCATAGAGCATGAGCATCACGATTGGCGCCATGAGGGCAAATTCCACCATGGTCTGGCCTCTCGCCCGAGCCGGGGAAGTGTTTGACATGTTTCCTATGCGGACCACCATTAATGCACTTGCTGACCCTGCGGTGAAATCCGCTGGCCAGAGCGCTCGTATGATAGCAAATGCCTCCTGCTTCGGCAACAAAACGACACTTGCTCTACATTAGATATGATACTCGACTATTCAGCGCAGATAATTAGGACATCAGTGCTATACCTTGTGCCGGCGATTTCGTTATGGTCTAATTGTTGGGCAAAGGCCGTTGCCGGACGAGAAATCCGGGGGCCGTGGGCCGGCTCATATGCATCGAACTCGTGTAAATCCCCGGCCGGAGGCAGGAAGCCATAGTCGCTCCAACGTGCCATGCAAGAATGTTTTCCGCAATGTCACATCTGGTGGACCAGGTACGCATGCCGCGCGCGGCCGCAGGCCCTTTGGCAGTGGGGATGATTGTCATGGTGGCCGGCTGCAAGCCGGCGCCGTCAATCCCCACTATCAGTCTCCCGGTCGAAGCGGCCGTCGCAGCCACTCCGACGCGACTCGAGTTCCCCACGCTGCCGCCAGCCTGGACGAACACGCCGACCGCTGTTCCTTCTGAAACTCCAACCACCCGGCCGACGGCCACGGCTACCGAAACGCTAATTCCAACTGCAACCTTCGACATCGCTCTCACGCAAACGGCTCTGGTGGCAAACCGGCAACTTACCGCCACCCAAGCCGCTATTTTGGGTACTCAAGCGCCCACCCGCCCGGAAAACTCGACCACGCCGCTCCCGCCCGAGCTCAGGCAGGGCGAAATTGTATTCTTGGAGATGGGTGGGGGGAATGGCTGCCAGGAGTGCCATGGGATTGACGGCAAAGGCAATGAGATTGGCCCAAATATCCGTGGTCAGCCAGTGGAAGAAATCAAGTTTCAACTCGAAACGAATCCCGATATGGATTTCCTCGTCTCGGACGCCGATATCGAGGCTGTGGCTCTCTACCTGGCGTGGCTAGAAACGCAACCGTAGAGCCGGCGGGTTTGTATGAACCGAATGGAGGTTGGCACAAGTCGTACCGCCGGCGCGCCGGCGTACTGGGAATGCTCGTTCTCATATCGCTTGCCGTAACGGGCTGTGTAGCATTTGGCGCTCTCCGAGCTGCTCCCACGGCTAGTGGGCTGGTTACAGCGATACCGCTCGGCACCGTCGAGGCCGATGGGTCGGCGGAGGCCTTCCCGACTCTGCCGCCGGCGTGGACTCTAACTCCGCCGGCGGATGCAACGGTAACCCACGCCGAGGCCACAGCGACAGTGCAAGCAGAAGCGTCCCCGGACGGCGCCGCATCTGGTGTAGATGCGACCTCTCAGGTCGTTCTCTTTCGCATCGACACCACCAATACCGAGGCTCGTTTCATAATCGGAGAAGTGCTGCGCGGCGAGCCAAACATCGTCGTGGGCGTGGCAAATCAAGTATCCGGCGTTCTGGCTATCGATTTCGGGGACATTGCGGGCAGCCGAGTTGGTGATGTGCAGGTAAACGCGCGCACGTTTGTGACCGACGAACCCCTCCGCAATCGCGCAATTCAGAATTCTATTCTGCAGACTTCAGACTTCGAGTACATCACTTTCAGCCCGGTTTCCATCGCGGGTTGGCCTGAAACACTCGCCTTTGGCGTACCCTACACTTTGCAGATTGACGGGGAACTCAAGATCAGGGACATGTCCCAGCTCATAATGTTTGAAGTGCGGGTGACGTTGATTTCGGAGCAGCGTTTGGAGGGGCTCGGCCACGCCACCATCCGCCGTGAGGATTTTGGGCTCAACATTCCCAGCGTGCCCTACGTTGCGGAGGTTGAGATGGATACTTGGTTGGAGATTGATTTCGTGGCGCTCGCAGCTGAATGAAGTGACTACAAACGCTGTGTGCGATCTCGCCGTCGAATTTTCATAAAATATCAGCCAGACGCCGATATTCTTCCCAGAGCGGTCATCCTGTTTCGCTTGTATTAACTCAGGGCTGACAGTATGATACGCCGCACAATTTCGTGACAAATTCCAACCTTTAGGGCGGGAGGTAATCATGCGACGCGGTCGATTACTCATTCTCGTGGGTCTGCTCCTCATCGTTGTTGTGGGCGGCCTGTTTCTGGTCATTAGCTTGCGGGGGGGGGGCGGCGAAGCCGAACCGGCTGCCGGTGCGCAAGCGCAGGCGACCCAAGCGCCTCCGGCGGACCTGGTACAGGTCGTCGTGGCCATTCAGGATATTGGGCGCGGCAGCGAGGTCGTCGAAGAGGCTATTACGCTTGCACCGTGGCCGCGCGAACAGCTGCTCCCGGAAGCGATTACCGAGCCAGGCGATGTTATCGGCAAGCTGGCCCGCCGTGACATCCTGCGGGGTGAGCCGGTACTTACGACGCTGGTCGTCGATAACGCGCTCGAAGTGTCTGAAGCCGGTTCGAATTGGGCAACCTATATACCGGACGGCATGGTTGCCATCACAATCCCGGCGCCTCGTCTCACCGGATACTACGGCGCTAACCTGCTGCGCGATGGCGACCATGTAAACGTGTTTGTATCACTACTGCTGGTAGACCTGGACCTCGATTTTCAGACTGCGTTGCCGAATATCACCGTCCCCGTGGCGCTGACTGATCTTTCGGGTTCGCCTTTGGGAGGCGGCGTGGACGGCGGCGGCGGTGGCGCCTCGGGCGGGGCGAGCGAGCAGCCTCTTGGCCGGTTCGAGACAATACCGGGCGGACCGAGCGGGCTCTTCCCCGCCTATGTCGTGCCGGGCGAGGCGAACCAGCGGCCCCGTCTGGTGACGCAACAGATTATTCAGGATGCGATTGTTCTGGGGGTAGGCGTGTTTATCGACGCGGCGGATGCGGCCGCGGCTGAACCCACAGCCACACCAGACCCGAATGTGCCGCCCACCCCGACTCCGGAGGGTGGGCCGCCGCCGCCAACGCCGGTGCCGCCGCCGGAAACCATTACGCTGATCGTTTCGCCGCAGGATGCAGTTGCGCTTACCTATTTTGTGCACACTCCGGCCAAGTTCTCGGTCGCGCTGCGACCGGCCGGCGATATCAGCCGTTCGGATACAGAGGCCGTTACACTTGAATACCTTGTGAATAACTACCGCATCGCGATCCCGGAGCCGCTTGAGTACGGTATCACGCCGGCGATCTCCCGGCTGGATGTGCCGACGTTGAGCGGCGCAGCAAATCCGGTTTTCGTCACCGTGCCGCCGCCCGACACGGATTATCTCTGTATCGGCGCAAACTGTCCGTGACGCGTTGCGAGGAGCGTCGGCCCGCCCCGTTCGCATAAGCTGAGCCACATGAGCGAAGAAAAGAAGACTCTGGTCCTGATCGTTGACGATATTCTCGAAACGCGCGAGAACATCGGCAAGCTGTTGCAATTCGAACCGGATATCGAAGTTGTGGGCGGTGCGGGTACCGGTAAAGAAGCCGTGGCAATGGCGAAGAAGTTGCGCCCGAACGTCATCATGATGGACATCAATATGCCGGACATGGACGGCATTGCGGCCACCGAGCAGATCATGCGCGTGTTGCCGTCGGCGCAGGTGATCATGCTGTCTGTGCAGAATGATCCGGATTACATGCGCCGCGCCATGATGGCGGGCGCCCGCGACTTCCTGGCAAAGCCGCCGGCCGGCGACGAATTAATCGCCACCATCCGGCGCGTGGCCGAGATGAGCCGGGCGCGCCAGGAGATCTACGGCACGGTGCCAATAGATGGCGCTCCGGGCACAGGGCCGATGGGACATGGAGGGCGCAATGGAAAGATCATCGCTGTGTACAGCCCGAAAGGCGGGGCTGGATGTACCACCATTGCTACCAATCTCGGCGTGACGCTGCAGAATGACAAAACGAGGGTCATGCTCGTCGACGCCGATTTGCAGTTTGGCGACGTGGCTGTATTCCTTAACCTGCAGAACAAGCATAGCGTTGTTGAGCTGGCAGACTCCTACGACGACCTGGAGCCGGAGTTCGTCGCCACGGTGACGGCCGAGCACTCGAGCGGCATGAAGGTGCTGCTCGCGCCGTTTACGCCCGAGGAAGCCGAGGTGGTCAGCGGCGCTGCCATGAAGGCCATCCTCGACCATCTGCGCAACTTTAATGACTACGTTGTCGTAGACATGGGCACGGCGCTCAACGACGTAGCCCTGTCCATTTTCGATGCCGCCGACGCAATCTTGCTCCTGGCCGCGCCGGACATCCCCTCGATCAAAGATGCGCGCCTCTTCTTCGATATCGTTGATGCACTCGACTATTCCAGCGATCGCGTATTTCTGGTGCTGAACAAGGTGAGCAAAAAGGGCGGCATTGCCGCGGCAGATATTGCGGCGTCGATCAAGCATTCGATCGTGATAGAAATTCCAGACGAGCCGCGCATGATCCTGCACTCCATCAACCGGGGCATGCCCATTGTCCTGTACGACAAACCCACGCCGCCGGCACGGGCCATTCAGGAGTTGACCCGGAAACTCGTTGACGTGTTCGCGCAAGCTGAGGATTAGGTCAAAGCGTGATGTTTCCGTTGAGCGGGCCGAGCCGGGTTAATGTAAGATTACAGTGCATTCTCTGATAGGGTGACGCTATGTCATTACTGCGCCGAATAGAACAGGGGCAAGGAGAGCGGTCGTCTCAGCCTACGCCAGCGCGTTCTGATTCTGAGGCTTCCAAACTCTCGGAGTTGCGCATGCGCCGGTCGGCTCCGCCCAGTGGTCAGACCTCCTCCCGCGATGGTTATGTAGATTTGAAATCTCGCGTCCAGAACAAGCTCCTGCAAGAGCTTGATCCATCCATGGACGTTTCGCGCACGGCCGAGGTGCGCCAGACAATCGAAGAACTATTCGAAGCAATCCTGGCGGAAGAAGGCATCGTACTGGCGCGCTCCGAGCGCCGACGCCTTTTCGATCAAATCGTGGCGGAAATCCTGGGCCTGGGCCCGCTGGAGCCGCTCCTGGCTGACGATGCGATAACAGAAATCATGGTCAACGGCGCGAAAAATATCTTTATCGAGCGTCGCGGCAAGATCGAACGCGTGCCGGTGACTTTTGAAACTGACGATCATTTGATGCGTATCATCGACCGCATCGTGGCGCCGCTCGGCCGCCGCATCGATGAGTCCAGCCCGTATGTGGATGCCCGTTTGCAGGATGGCTCGCGTGTAAACGCTGTCATCCCACCGATCTCGCTCGTCGGTCCGGTACTGACCATCCGAAAATTTTCCAAAAGCCCCATCACAGTGGACATGCTCGTCAAGTTCGGCTCACTCACGCAGGAGGCGGTTGAGTTTCTAAAAGCGGCCGTCGTGGCGCGGGCCAACATCGTCATCTCGGGCGGTACCGGCTCCGGAAAGACCACGCTGCTGAACGCGCTTTCGAGCTTTATCCCACCGGACGACCGCATCCTGACGGTGGAGAACGCGGCCGAGTTGCAATTACAGCAGGAACACGTGGTCACACTCGAATCGCGCCCGCCGAATATTGAAGGCAAGGGCGAAGTCACCATTCAGGACCTCGTGGTCAATTCACTGCGTATGCGGCCGGACCGCATCGTCGTCGGCGAAATCCGCGACGAGTACGACCCGGCCGAAGAACCGCTCATCAGAA
>JBHHUI010000202.1:0-5753 GCA_046753805.1 Anaerolineales bacterium | reverse complement strand
CGATCAGCGTGGCGCTGGAAAACGGTATGGACACGCTCGCGTATCGCGCGCAACCGGATACGCTCGAGAGCGGCGCGGCCTTCGACGCGAGCCTGTTTTTGACGGCGCGAACGCCGCTTGACCGCATCTACCGTCCGAAGTTTATTCTGCTAGATCAATCGGGCCTGACATGGAACGTAAACCCGGACGAGGCGCTCCCGCCCCGGTGGCACCGCGAGCCGCCCGATACACGGCTGTGGCCCGTCGGTGAATACGCCGAATTCGCGCGGCGTCTGCAGCTGCTCCCCGGTACGCCTCCGGGCGAGTATCAACTGTTCGTCACGATCTTTGACCTGGAGACGCTCATCCCGGTGCGGTCTCTCGCTGCATCGGAAACGGGTCTGATCCGGCTCGGCAATATCCGTGTGATGCAACCCACGCGTGCGCCGAACGTAGAGTCACTCGATCGCCAGTACGCGCCGGACGCTGCGCTCGGGAACGGCATGACGCTGGTGGGTTTCAACATCGACCGCCCGGCCGCGCAGCCCGGCGAGCAAATGCTGGCGACGCTGTTCTTACGCGCCGACCGGGATGCGCCTGACGCCGGTCCGCTCACCCTCGCACTGGACGGCACGAATTTTCAGGTGCAGGTTGAGCCAACGACTGGATACCCGGCCTCGGAATGGCGCGCGGGCGACATCTGGCGCGGGCAGCATTTGCTGCGGCTGCCGGCGGATGTTCCGGCCGGCGACTACGATTGGACCGTTGCGGCTGCGGGCAAGTCGGTATCGCTCACCACGCTCGCAGTGTCTGTTCCGACGCGAGTGTTTACGCGCCCGGAGGTGCAGCAGACTTCGGATGTTGAATTCGGGTCGGGCGTCGCGCTGGCGGGGTTCAGCATCACACCCGAGCCGGTCCCGGCCGGAGGGACGCTCGAAGTCACACTCGTGTGGGCAGCGCGCACACCGATTGCAGATGACCTGCGCGCCTTTGTGCACGTATTGTCGCCGGACGGCGCTCTGGTCGCACAGAGCGACGGCGTGCCCGCTAACTGGACGCGCCCCACCCCCGGCTGGCTGCCGGGTGAATTCGTGACGGACGCGCACGCGGTGGCGTTACCCGACGACCTCCCGGCGGGCGAATACAGTGTCCTGGTGGGATTCAGCATTGCCGGTACGGGCGCGCGCGTTCCGGCCGTGGGAAGCGGTGCCCAGCCGGACGGGCGCGCGCGGATCGGCGCATTGGAGGTGAGACTGCCATGACAAAGACGAGCTTCAACATCTTCCGCGATTCCCGCTATGGTCGCCTGCGGGCGCTGTGGCGGCTGCTCCTGCAAGTGGGGTTGTTCGGCACACTCTCGCTGCTACTCGTGGGCTGCGCGACTTTTGCGTTGGCCTTCTCGACAACGACTACGACGAGCAGCGGCGATACCTCGCAGAGTATCGAGGCGCTGGCCGAGAACCCCATCTCCGGCGGCCTCATTGCCATGGCGACGCTCGGCGCTGCGGTTGCCAGCGTGTGGCTGGGTGGAAAGTATCTGGACAAACGCCAATTTGTAGACTTTGGCCTGCACATCGAACGCGCGTGGTGGATCGATCTGGGCTTTGGGCTGGCGCTCGGGGCCGTGCTCATGGCGCTGATATTCCTGGTGGAGCGCGTCGCGGGCTGGGTCACGATTGACTCGTACTTTCGCAGCCCGGCGACGATCCTGTTCCCGCTGGCGATTGCGTTCCGGCTGCTGGCGTTTGTGTGCGTCGGCGTTTATGAAGAACTGCTCTTCCGAGGCTATCTGCTTAAAAATTTGTCGGAGGGGCTGCGCTCCGTCCCACGGCTCGGCGACCGGGGCGCGGTTGTGGCCAGCGTGCTGTTTACATCCGCGCTTTTCGGACTCGCACACGCAAGCAATCCCAACTCGACTGTGGTGAGCACCATTACCCTCACGCTGGCAGGTATTTTCCTCGCGCTGCCGTATGCATTGACCGGGAGCTTAGCGATCCCGATCGGGCTGCACATCACCTGGAACTTCTTTCAGGGGAACGTATTCGGCTTTCCGGTCAGCGGCACGCCGGCAAATAGCACTACTTTTATCGCTATCGACCAGGGCGGCGACGTGCTGCTGACCGGCGGCGCGTTTGGGCCGGAGGCCGGACTGATCGGGCTTGCAGCCATCTTACTCGGGTGCGGTCTGATCCTGGCCTGGGTGCGCGCCCGGCAGGGCCGCGTAGCCGTGCAGGCCGCGCTGGCGGTACCGGAGCCGCGCACCACACTGGTATAATTTCGCCGCTGTGCGCCGCTCATTCAACCGGGGGACCCTCTTTCCAGCCGCCGTATTTCTCGGCGGCTTTTTGCTCTATTGGACTACGCTTGCGCCGTCAATCGTATTCGGCGATCCGGCGGAATACACACTCGTACCGCATGTGTGGGGCATCGTCCACCCACCGGGCTACGCATTCATGACTCTGCTTGTGCGCGGCTGGCAGACGCTCGTACCCATTGGCAGTGTGGCGTATCGCACCAACCTGCTCTCGGCGGCGGCGGCGGCTGGCATTGGGATGCTCGTCTGGGGCGTTGTCCGCACATTGCGCCCCAATCCCGTATATCCAATCTCCACTTCTCTATCGGCCCTATTTGCCGCCGCCGTCCTCCTTGCCGCGCCCGATTTCTGGCAGCACGCCATCCACACCAACGCGCATATCGTCACAGCAGCGGTGGCCACGGCCAGTCTGTTTGCGCTGCTGCGCTGGCGCGGCGCGAACGACGACCGCTGGCTGTACGGCTTCGCCGTCGTGACCGGACTGGGTGTGACGCAGCACCCGCTGACGGTATTCGGGTTTCCGGCCTATGCCGCCTTTATTCTCACCGTGCGGCCCGGCATCCTGCGCGACCCACGCTCCCTTCTGAAGCTGAGCGCGGCCGGCGTGGTCGGATTGTTGCCGTGGTTGTACTTCCCGATCCGCGCCTCGATCGCGCCCCCGCCGGTGTTCGGCCCGGCCGACATGAACACGCTCGACGGCTTCCTCAATCTCGTGCTGGCGCGCGGCTTGCGGGTGAACTTGTTCGCCTACGGGTTGGGCGACCAGTGGCACCGGCTGATCGTGTTCTGGGGGCTGCTGCGCCTCCAGTTCGCGCTGCCCGTCATCGGGCTGGCCGCGCTCGGGCTGGGCTGGCTCTGGCGGCGCGATTGGCGGGCCGGGATGCTATTCACGCTGCACCTGCTGGTGAACGTCGGCTTCACGATCAACACCGTGCAAGATGTGATGGCGTACCTGTTGATTCCGTTTGTGGTGGTGGCGGTATTGGCCGGCGTCGGCGCAATGGTCCTGGTGCAGCAAGTGTCGCGGGTGGCCGCCGGCCGCCGGCCATGGAGCACGCCATTCGCTATTCGCTCTTTGCTATTTGCACTCCTATTCAGTGTGCCCGCCCTCGCTACCATCCGCAATTACGCTCACATCTCCCTCCGCCGCCATCGCGCCGCGGATGATTTTGTGGAGGCCGTCTTTAATCATTTCGAAGGCCAGGGCAACGGAGCCGTGCTCCTGTCCGATTGGGAGCACATGACCCCGCTCTGGTATCACCGGCTTGTCACGGGTCGCGCGCTCGATCCAGCCGATGTCAGGCCGGTATACGTGGTGGGCAGCTCGCCGACGCTGTGGGTAGACCGCATCTGGGAGAACATCGAGGTTGGGCCGGTTTATTTGCTGGAGTATCGGCGCGACGTGATCGAGGCGGGATTCCGCCTGCGCGCGGAGGGCATTTTCTACCGCGTTGCGCCGCCCCCGGCTATGGATGCGCCTGACATTGCGCAGCCGCTGTGGGAGCGCGCCGGCCCGATCGAATGGCTGGGGTACGAAGTGCAATTGGCAGGACCGGTCGCGCCCGGCGCGCGCGTGCCCGTACTGCTTGCCTTCCGCACGCCGGAACCGGTCGCGGACATCGTCCATCCGTACGCCCGTCTCGGCCCGTTCGAGCAGCGCTGGACGACCGACAGCCACTGGCTCACGCCGTGGTGGGAGCCGGGCGAGATCATCGTCGAGCGCTGGGAAATCGCCGTGCCGCTCGACGCACCCGCGGGCGAATACCCACTTTCCATTGGGCTATCGAATCTCAGCACCGGAGAGGACCTCCTCTGGCGCGACGGCGCGCGACTGCGCGAGATCGCGACGGTCGAAGTCGTCGGTGAGCCGCAAGCGACGTTGCCGGATGCCCTGCTTGCGAACTTCGGCCAGCGCGTGGGGCTGACGGCGGCGCGCGCCTCTTCTGGCAATTGGCGCATGGATGCGCCCTGGACGAAAGCGCAGCCCGTCCGGCCGGGAGACGCCATTGAAATCCGCCTGGACTGGCTGGCGCTCGCAACCCCGGAAGACAGCCTGACCGTGTTCGTCCACCTCATCGATGCCAACAACGGCCTGTGGGCCTCGCGCGACTACACGCCGCTGGGCGGCTCGTTTCCGACGCAGTTGTGGTTTCCAAAATGGCTGCCGGGGCAGCGCGTAACGGATCCATATCGTCTCATCGTGCCGGAGACCGCCCCACCCGGCCTGTACCTCCTGGAAGTGGGATTGTACGGCCTGCGTTCGATCGTGCGCGTGCAGAACTACGACGCGAGCGGCAATATCGCGGGGGACCGGTTTGTGCTGGGAGCGGTTGAGGTCGTTGGAGATTAGGCGTTGTTCATTGCCCTCCACACATTGCGGCTGCCCTTGTCAACTTCCCCCACGGGCTTTATAGTGGGAAACGCCGCAGGGTTTGAATGCGGTTAGTTCCGGAGACGGAAAAGGAGCGCATCATGTTTCGTCGGTTCCGGGGAGAAGAAGAGAAAAATCACAATTCCCGCGCGGCAGCTGCGCCGGCCGCTCGAACGGCAAGCCCCATCCAGACCGTGCTGGGAAGCGGGGCTTCCTTCAATGGCACACTCAAGGCGCCGCACGGCGCCCGCATCGATGGCACGCTGGAAGGTTCCATCGAAGTCTCGGGGCCGCTCGTCATCGGCGAGACGGCGCGCATTGTCGCCGACATCTGGGCCGGAGCCGTGTCAGTGGCTGGAACTGTGAAAGGCAATATCAAGGCGGAGAAAGTAGACATTCTCCGGACAGGTCGCATCTATGGCGATCTGCTCACGAACGCCATTTCCACCGAAGAGGGCGGCTTTTTACGTGGCACGGTCGAGATGACGGAGGAAAACGCATCGGAACCCGCCGAAGCCGAGTAGGTTGCGCGCGACCCGAAAGGCAAGCGGCCTGCTCGTGAACGAGCAGGCCGTTTTGTTGTCTAATACGCCAGCCGGACAAAGACCGCAGATTTTATCGTTATGCGTTTTCGCCGTCGGCCGCCTCTTCCGGAAGTTCAGTGCCCGGCCCGTACTGGTAGACTGCCTGCCACGGCTGGTAGTGTGTTCTCACCACATCCTCGAACATGACCTCGTCGTCGCGGGTCACGGTACGCGTCACGCTAACATCGGCGCCCTGGGCTTCCCAGTCCACCTGTTTGATTTCGCCGGTCTCTAGTTCTGGATTCTCCTCATACACGGGCGGCTCCGGCTCGACCGTGTTCTGCACCACCGGCGCGCCCACGCGCACCTGGCGGCCGTCGTCCGCACTGTAAAACTTGTAAGTAATCGAGCGGTTCGATTCGCTCACGTATACTTCGATCAACAGCCAGGCGTCGCGGTCGTTTGTGAAGCGGAAGTCCGCAACCGGCGTGAAGATGGTGGCATCGAGACCCGGCCCGGGACTGGTCGGGCCCTGCTCGTAATATCCTACCCGGTACGCGTGCGA
>JBHHUI010000201.1:0-5757 GCA_046753805.1 Anaerolineales bacterium | reverse complement strand
GTACAATCCTTGGGATGGAAATCATCAAAGTGTCGGCGACCTCGCGGACCACCGCCGTCGCCGGCGCAATTGCAGGGGTTGTGCGCGAACATGGTCGGGCGGAAGTGCAGGCCATTGGCGCCGGGGCCGTGAATCAGGCCATCAAAGCGGTTGTTATCGCGCGCGGGTATCTCGAACAGGACCAACTGGACCTCTACTGCGTGCCGATGTTCACCGATGTCACGATCAACGGCCAGGAACGCACGGCCGTGCGGTTGGCGGTCGAGTCGCACCCGGTGGTTCAACCGGCCGTGCAACCGGAATAAACAGGCATGTGGCGAGGCGGTGCGCGGCCCGGTTCATCTGCCGGGCCGAATTCTTTTTCAACCGCTATGAAGCGAGGAACGGCAGCTGGAGCAGGAGCACTTCAAGCGCAAGGCGCGCATTGGCATTGCGCGCCAGCGCCGAAAGCGTGCCCCGAATCGCATTGACGACGTTAGCGGCGGCTGCCGGCTCGACGCGCCCGGCGACGGCTTGTATTTCTGAAGCAAAATCCACATTCGCGATCGGGCTGGCGGCGCCAGAACCCGTCAGGTAAACATCGCGCCACCAACCCTGCCAGGTCTCGAGCGCTTCTTGCAGGGCTTCGCGGTCCTTTGACAACCGCTCTGCGAAGGCAAATCGCTCTACGTTGCTGTTGCGGAGGAGTTCGTCCAGGTGTACGAGGTGTTCTGTGCGCCGTTCGAGCGCAGCTTGCTCTGTGAGCATGCGCACGGCCCAACCCAACCGCCCGCCCGAGATGCTTGCCAGCAACGCCGCCTGCTCAGGAGCCGCCTGCCACCGCTCGCCAAGCGCCGCCGCGATGGTCTTGCGTGGCAGCGGCCGCAAGGCAATCCGCTCACACCGCGACACAATGGTGGGCAGCAGCGCGTCAGCGCTCGTGGCCGTCAACACCAGCAGGCTGTCTCCGGGGGGCTCCTCCAGCGTCTTGAGCAACGCGTTCGCAGCCGCGGGATTGGCCGCTTCGAAGTCCGCCAGAATCGCCAGCCGGCGTGCGGCTTCTACCGGGCGCAGCGCAAAATCGCGGATCAACTGCCGCACCGGCGCGATGGTGATCTTGGCCGTTTTGATGATGCGGCCGCTGATCTCAGGTTCGAGGATGCTCACGTCCGGGTGCCGGTCGTTGGCAACGAGCTTGCACGCGCGGCACAGCCCGCAAGGAGGCGCTGCTTGCGAACAGAGCGCTGTCTGGGCGAAAGCCCTTGCAAGTGTGCGCTTGCCGATACCTGCCGGGCCGGTAATCAAGTAGGCGTGGCGCGGACGTTGCTGGGCCAGGTCGCGCGCCAGGGTCTCGACGGCCCATTCGTGACCGAAGATGGGCCATTTCCCCGGGATCATGCCCTGCGCTCCCGGGTCAGCTTCCGTTCAATGCGGGCGAGGCGGTGTTCGAGAGCCGCGGTGGTGTCCTCGCGCGCCCATGTCGGCGGCCGGCCCGCGACGTGGGCCAGGGCGCGTTGCGTCCACAGGCGCGCGCGCGACAGATCGGTCGCGTGCCACTCGTAGTACTTTGCAATCTCTACAAAAGGCTCCGGGTCCGCAGCGGCAGACTCTGCCAGCTGCGTCCACAACGGAACCGCTTCGTCACGTCGGTTGCGGCGTTTCAGAAACGCTGCATATCTGCGACGGGCGATAGCCGCGCCGGCCGCGTCCAGGGGGCGCGCCAACGCCGCCCGGTAGGCTTTTTCCGCCTGCTCCGGCGCGGGCGCGCGCTCGAACCACATTGCGAGACGAAGACAATCTGCGCCGGAACGTTCGTCTGCGAGCGGGTCGGCAAACAGATCGAGCAGCGCCGACAGCAAGGTAACCATCGACAGAATGTCGAACGCGTTGTGGTAGAACACCCGCTGCAATTCGCGGGCGTCGCTGGTGCGCAGGTAGTCGGTGTAAATGCCGGGGATCATCCAACCGGGCACGTCCGCTTCCGCGCGCGGGACGTCGAGCACCTCCCGCTCCAGGGTGCCCAGGCTGCAACTCTCGAGCCGGCCGGACCAGATCCGCCGCGCGGGATGCAACAAGTCGAGGTGCAGCAGTGAGCGCAGGTTGAAGTGCTGGCGGGCGAGCAGGAAGCGCGCTTCAAGCAGGGGGATGTCGAACGAGCGGCCGTTGAAAGTTACCAGCCCGGAGGCGCCTTCCAGCAAAGCTGCCAGCGCCGCCGTCAGGGCGAATTCCTCCGCCGGGTCGCGCAGGAAGAACTGGTAGACATGGAACGAGTCGCCGTCGAATACCCCTGCGCCGACGAGGAACGCAAGTGTGCCGACCCCGCCCGCCAGCCCGGTTGTCTCCGCGTCCAAGAATACAAGTCGTTCGAGGTCCGGGTTGTTGGTCGAGCCGCCGTGAGCAAGTTGCGCCGCAACACGCGGATCGCGTTGTAGCAGGCTGCCGAGCTCGACCGAACCGTGCCGGTGCTCACGGCCGTAGGCAGTCTCGACCAGGTAACAAGAGCCGGCTGGGGTGTCCACCTCCCGGCCGGGAACGGCGGCCTCAATCGGTACGGCGTCGTCATATTCGTTATTGGATGCGGAGCTAGCAGGTGCGGTTGCGATGCGAGTCGCACGGCGGCCGATACCGACCCGGGTCAGGCGCTTGCGAAGGTCAGCGTTCGGCATGGCGCCGATTATACCTGGCTCGCTCAGACGCCGGAAATCTGTCCGAGCTGGTGGAGGGCATCGTCCGCTGTCTGGGGTCGTTCCGCCGGTTTGGGTGCAAGCATCGCCAGCAGGACATCTTCCACGGCGGGCGGAATGTCTGGAAAGAAGGCGCGCGGCGCCAGTGGCACACCCTGCAACTGGCGCAACATCATCATTTCCTCGCGCTCCGCCATGAAGGGGTGCGCGCCGACAACAGCCTCGTAAAGCATGACGCCGGCGGCGAACAGGTCCGTAGCCACAGATGTGGCCCCGCCGCGAAGCTGCTCCGGCGCGCGATAGGCAGTCGGCACGCTCGTTCCGCTGGCGAATAACGGCGCGCGGGATATGAGCGGCGTCCCATCCCGAAAAAGCAAATACTCAGGCCGCAGGTCGCCATGCAACAGGTTGTGGTTGTGGAGAACCCGCAGCGCTTCGAATATAGTGCGGATACAGGTCAGGGCAGCGGCAAGGTCCGCGCGCACCCCCATTGTTTCAAGCCATGCGTACCAGGACTGCCCGGCCGGGCGTTCGCCAATGAAAGCCGCCAGCGGCCCGTTCTGCAGCACTTCACGCCCACTGACCAGCAGCGGGTGCTGGAGCTCACACCAGCCCCGCCCGCGCGCGGTAAATTCCTGCCGGAATTCCGCGGACGACTCTTCGCCGAGGACATGTGCGACGAGCTCGGCGCCCGTGTTCACCTCGACGACGGGATACACGACGCCAAAGTCATCTGCCTCGATTGTCTCGCCGAGCCGAAAACGATCGCCGAAGAGCGGGCCGTAACGCTGGAGCGGGTCCGGCCCGCTGAGCGCCGTGAACGCATGGTGGCGGCGGCGGTAGATAGGCCCAAGGGCGCTTGCTTCTGAAAAACGCAGCGCACGGCGCACAGACGGCGTCGGGCTTACGATAGCGACCTCGGCGTCGGGCGTGGCCAGGATGGCGCTACACAATGCGGCCGCCCCGGTCGCGTCGAGCGAAGCTACGAGTGTGAGATCGAGAATGACGCGATGGTTGGGCGCGCGCGCCAGGAAGTCGGCCAGCCGCTTCTCGGCCAAGGGTGCCGTGTCGGGATAGATGCTGCCCGCCATGGCAAGCAGCCAGACGTCGCGCGACGTGTCTTCTATGGTTTCCAACTCGAGCGGTTGTCCGAGATAGAGTTCGAGGCCGTCAGTCCCGACGATGACTTCCACTTCGCCCGGGATGGGGTTGAGGCGGGAATAGCGCCGTGCGGATTCGGCCACTTCGTAAATCGAGTGGTCCGAGTCCGCCGGATCGTAGTGCACCATGACGAGTTGCTTGATGCCGGCCTTTTCGGCGATATCGACGCCGATCATGACCGAACTGTGCCCCCAGTCCTGTTTGGACAGGAACAAGTCGCGCAGCGAAAACTGCGAGTCGAACGCGATGGCGTCGGCGCGCGCAAAGAAATCGATATAGTGCCCCAGGCTGGCATCGTCAAGCGCCTTGTATTCGCCATCGCTGGCGAAGACGAATGTGCTTTCCCCGTCGTCGAACCGGAACGCGTACGCCGTGCCGGGATGCTGCAGGGCGAGGTTGCTGATCTTGGTGCGACCCACTTCGACAGTGGCGCCTTCCTGCAGGCGGACGGTCTGGATATCGGCCGGATACTCTCGGACGGTGATCGGAAAGTACGTGGGGGCGATCTGTTGGTGGTCCAGGTACTGCCGGGGATCCGCGCCGACGGTATAGAAGATGAGCCGATTGCCGGGCACATACGCTGGGGCGAAAAAAGGAAAGCCCTGCAAGTGGTCCCAGTGCGCGTGGGTGAGAAAAATGTGCGCGATCCCGCGCCCGCGTCCAAACTCGCGCGCCATGAGCGCTGTGCCGAGTTCTCGCATGCCGGAGCCACAGTCGATGATGAGCGTCTCGCCGCCGGCGTCGATTTCGACGCAGGTCGTATTGCCGCCCACGACCTGCCCGATCCACGGATCGAGACCGGCAATATATTCTCGAACGCGGACCGGATTGCTCAGATCCACGCCCCCGG
The DNA here is from genome assembly GCA_046753805.1 of Anaerolineales bacterium. Classification (GTDB taxonomy): domain Bacteria; phylum Chloroflexota; class Anaerolineae; order Anaerolineales; family JBHHUI01; genus JBHHUI01. The sequence goes on along the minus strand of JBHHUI010000201.1, from coordinate 1,083 downwards.
CATTGCTCAGGGCGTGGAAGAGCTTTTCCTGAAGCTTTTCGGTTGTGAGCGGGCTCGGAATGGACCCCCGGATGCCCCAGAATTTCACTCTCATATTTGGCAGCCGCTGCACCTGTTTCCCCTCGCGCGCGAGTTTAGCACGATGCAGAAAGCCCTGCCACACTGTGCGGCAGGGCTTTTGCGGGTGCAAGCTGGCAGCCGGCCATTACCGGGCCGGCCAGTGGATTATGAATTTGCGAAGCGGTAGCCGACGCCGCGGGATGTCAAAATGTACTTCGGGGATTCGGGGTCCGCCTCGATCTTCTTGCGCAAGTAGTGTACATAAAGTTTTAGACTTTCGTTGGCGTCGCCATATTCGGGACCCCATGCTTGCTTGACGAGTTCGGACCGCGTTAGCACGCGGCCGGCATTGCGCACGAGCGTCGCCAGCAGGTCAAACTCTTTCGGAGTGAGTTCGATGAGCTGTCCGCGCACGTTGACTTCGCGGTTCATGAAATTGACGCGCAGGTTGCCGTTATCGAATACCAACTCGCCTTCATCCTTGGAGTCGGGTTTGCGCCGTAGATGCGCGCGCACACGCGCTACGAGTTCCTGGTTGTCGAAGGGCTTAACCACGTAGTCGTCTGCGCCGGACTCGAGCCCCCGCACCACGTCTTTGATGCTCGTCTTGGCGGTCAGAAAGATGATCGGGACTTCCGAGAGTTCGCGCAGGCGGCGGCAGACTTCCCAGCCATCCATATTCGGCATCATCACATCGAGAAGGATGATGTCGGGATGTTTCTGGTAGGCTGCCTTCAGGCCCTCTTCGGGCGTGAAGGCCTCGATCACGTCGAAGCCTTTGTGCTTGAGGATCGTGCTGATCAGCCAGACGGTGTTTTCGTCGTCGTCAACGACGAGAATTTTCTCCGACATAAGCGTTCCCCCTGTATCGCGAACCGTCCTCATACCGAATGCTAAGGGAATTCTAACCGTTATTGTATTTCAGTTAGAAAATAGCAGCAACCACAATGCAAGGTCGGGGCGGTTTCGACAGGCAGTAGCTACACCGGCTGTACACTGCTCCAACCGCGCCCGATTGTGTAT
>JBHHUI010000200.1:0-5762 GCA_046753805.1 Anaerolineales bacterium | reverse complement strand
CCTCGCCTATCTCTTGTTGGACGAAGTCTCGGAGCGGCAACTGCTCGCGCGCCGTCCCGAATGGTACACGCAGCACCGGATCAAACTGGTCCACCGCCGGGCCGCCGGTCTGGACATTCCTGCGCGGCGCGTGCTACTGGATGGCGGGCGCAGCCTTGAGTTCGATCAGTTGCTGATTGCTACCGGCGCGCGAGCCACGCCGCCCCCCTATCCCAACGCCCACTTGGATGGGATCTTTTACCTCGACACACTCGCCGGCGCGAAAGACCTGCTGCACGGGGCGCACAGCGCGCAGCGGGCAGTCGTCATCGGCGGGGGCATTACCGCGCTGGAGATGGCGGAGGGCCTGGCGCATCTGGGAGTGGAAACCCACTACTTCGTGCGTCGCAACCGCCTGTGGGGCCGCGTTCTCAGCGACCTGGAGGCGACCCTCATCGAACAGCGTATGGTCGCTCGCGGAATCACGATTCACTACAATACCGAGATCGCAGACCTGTCAGGGGACGGAGAGGGTCACATTCGCGCCGTAACGTTGAAACAGGGCGGCGAATTCGCCTGCGATTTGCTTGGCGTTGCAATCGGCGTGAAACCACACCTCGATCTTGTCCGCAACACGCCGATCCAGATCGAGCGAGGCATACTCGTGGACGAATACCTGCAGACCAAGGTTCCGGGCATCTATGCGGCCGGGGATTGCGCGCAGGTGTACGACCGGTGGACGCAGTCCCACCAGTTGGACAGCTTGTGGCCCAGCGCAGTGGCCGCCGGCCGCGTAGCCGGGCTGAACATGAGCGGAGAGCCGCAGCCCTTCGTCAAAGGCATCCCATTCAACGTCTGTCTGCTCTTCGGGCTGCACATCACGCTCATCGGCCAGGTCGCCCCACAGCGCGGGGCCGGCGACAACGGCGCGCTTGAGGTGGTCGAGCATCTCACACGCGGCTCGTCGGAAGTGTGGGCCTCCCTACCGCGTGCGCACTACACGAGCGCCTGGGTGCAGGACGGACACAACTCGCTGCGCTTGATGGTGGGCGCCAACCGCCTGCTCGGCGCGGTGATCGTTGGCGAGCAGTCGCTTGCCGATGCGCTGCGCACGCTCATCGACAAGCAGGTGGACATTCGGCCACTGATGCCGCATCTGCGGACGGGCGACGCGGCCCTGAAAACCAGGGTGCAGGAATACATCCGCGCGATGGACGCCCCCGGCTCATGAACCTCAGAACTCGCCGACTGGCACAACACTTCGGACCAGCGGCGCTGCTGCTGGCATTTAGATCAACCGTCTGAGGTTTTGTGTAGCTCCAGCATGGAAATCAGGCCCAACACACCCATATTGGCGAAGAGCAACGGGCCCAGGACAGGCGCGCCGCGCAGAAAGCGTTCGGGCACGAACGTGCTGCGGGCCGTCAGGTTGGCCTGAACGTGTAGCCAGGCGCCAGCCACGCCGACCAGGATGAGCAATAGCATGGCAAATATGTAGGTCAACTTATCAGCGCCGCCCGGTCGATCCATTACCCCCAGACCGAACGCCGCAATCACACCGAAGATTCCCGCAGCGAGTGGAATCCAGACTGCCGGGTTCTCGAAACCGGCGCGGGCATGATCGAGCACGCTGCTGACCAGCGCAACAAGTATTCCGACTGTCGTGACGAAGTAGAACGCGCGGGTCTTGCTATATGGCAACTGCAGTCGCCAGCCGCCGGGCAGGCGCAGCCGGCCACTGCCGGGTGGCTCTTCGATCCAGGCTGCGCTGATACCGAGCAGCCCGACCAGGGAGAACATAAGCGGGCCCAGAACCGGCGGCGCCCACACGAGCAAGTCAATCGAGATGCGTTGGCCCGGCGGAGCCGTGGGTGCGGTTCCCCGCAAGCCATGAAAATAAGCGCCGAGCAGACCGACGACAATGCTGGCCAACAAGACGACGGTGGCGGTTGTACTCGCTACCGAGCGATATTTGAGCGCAAGCAGCCCCGCCAGCAACAGCAGCACTCCGGCGATCGGGCCGAAGAGGATTGGAATCCACTCGTTGGGCCGTATCGTGCCACTGATGTTGTGCGCGAGGTATGTATCCAGGCCTAAAAAGAATTCGTTCATCGCCACGAGCAGCAGCACGATCTGGTCGCGAGTGAGCGGAAAGCGACGAAGCCGGTTTAGTTGCGCGGCAACAGTGGAAACGGAAAATATTTCAGGCAAAGCCTATCGCCTCCCAATCCAGCGAAACCGCCGTCCACAAATGGGTCATACCTGGCGGTCCGCTGCTACTCTCCACCTGGCTCCGCTGCGGCCAGTTTTTCGTCAACCATCTCCCGTAGCTCGGCCAGATCGGCAAGCAACTCATAAGCTCCATGCCATTGGGTGTAGTCCGGCCCTTGCATCCACGCGCCGAATTTCGCGGTTCGGCCCCAGTGGTGCCACAACTCGAAGTGGACGAAATCAATAGGTTCGTCGAACGGCGCGTCGGTGAGCTGTCCCTGTTCCTTGAGCGGTGCAATGATCGCGTTGCTTTCGGCAACCCAGGCATTGATCGCTTCCACGATGGCATCGCCATCGGCATAGAACTCGTCGATGAAACCCGGATTGTGGCACTCCTGACAAACGTTTTGCATGCGCACCTGGTTATCCTGCCAGGCTGGGCGGCGTTCGCTGATCGGCGCGAACAGATACCATGTCAGACGGTCGCCCACGTCGTGCGTCGTGCCGCTTGAGCCGAAGCCGCTAAAGTGACAAGTGGCGCAGGTCGGCGCTGGAAAATCCTCGGTCGTTAGCGTACCGGGTTCGGCCTCCCAGTTCCAGTCGTCGCTGCTGGTGGCATAGGCAATCCCATGCGGGGATTCCTGGTAGATTTCCCATTGCGGGTGATCGGGGCCAATGTGGCATGCGTTACACGTTTCCGGCCGGCGCGCTTGTTCGAGGGTGAACTCGTGCCGCAGGTGACATTGCTGGCACTCGCCGATGGAACCATCTGCAGCCGGCCGCCCGATATTGTGACAGGCCTCGCAGGCGAAACGCGTCACCGCCGGCCCCTCCATAGCAAAGAGGGCGTTGCGCTGCTTGTCGGGCGCGAAGTTGCCTTCCGGGATGGCTGCGTACATTGCGAGTTGCTCGGCGGTGAGGTCCCCGGTGCCGGCAAAGGCGACATAAGCGGGCAGACCGTGCCGGCTGGCGTTGTACTGTGCTACTTCGGTCTGGTGGCATTCTGCACACATGGCAGTCGTCGGCTGGCCGAGCACGTAGGCGCCCTCGTGTTCCACCGCGCCGGGGTAATCGGCGCTGACTTCGTGGCAGTCTTCGCACAATACTTCGGCGGCGGCCATCGTGCTGTGACCATACTGGGAGACGATCCCGGGCGTCGTCCGCCGGTGGCAGACGACGCACTCGTTGTCGCTGCTGGCGAGAGCGTCCACCGGTCTGGAATCCGCCGGGGCGCCGGTGCGGCCGACGATTACCGCGACCAGTGCAAAACCCAGAACGATTGCGACGGCCAGGAGGCCGACGATCAGGAGGCGTGAAATGCGGAATACTCGCCCGCCGCTCAGGTGCTCACTCATCTCTTTATTTCTCCTCGCGGATTAAAAAACTCAAATGCAATTATCAGAGCGATTAAGTGGGCATGCAAGATGTGTCACCGACTGTACCTGGCCGGGACGCATACAAGCTCAGCTAGCTTGCTGTCTGTTTCTGCTTGCGCCCCTGCCGGTCGCGGCGGGCAACCTGCTTGATGGCCCAGGTGCGGATGGACTTCGCGTTGTCCGCCCGGGCGCGCTCCCAGTATTCCGGCCCAATCAGGTCGGCCCCCAGCCGATAGAAACCCTTGCGCGTGGCCACCTTGCCGATGCGCGTGCCGCGTTCGATGAGATTTCGTACGGCCGCCGGCGGCAGGGCGGCGTGGTGTTCGCGGAGCACGTCGGCCACGCCCAGGTTGACGGAGTCGGCGGTGTAGTCGCGGTCTGAGTCCAGATAGGTTTCGCAAAGCGTCAGCGCGTCCTCGCCCAACTGCGGAAGCGCTTTCAGCGCCTGCCGCTTGAGATACGCCGGCGTGAGGATGAATCCCCGTGCGCCGCCCACCAACGCATAGCGCAGGAAGTTTATGGAGGGCATAAAGTCGGGCGGCTCATCGTCCGGCGCCAACTCGGGCAGGGCGTCCGGCGGAAAGGACAAGAGTTCCGCCGGGTTTCCGGGCATTTCGCCGAAGAGTTCAGCCTCCAATGCAAGCCATTCGTCCGGCGGCTCGCTGGGCGCATCCTCCTCCAACCACGAAAAACAGAGCGTGCGTTTGTCGGCCGTTGGAAGGGCCGGGTGCCCCATCCAGTACTGCACGACCTTGCGCCCGATGTGGTGCGCTTCGCAGTGCACGCCGATATACCACAGCCACCACAGGCGCTCGCTGCGCGGAATGTCGGCCTTTGCAATCACCCAGTCTGAAAGCATGATGGCTTCGTCGGTCTCCCAATCTTCGAACAGATCGTGCGACTCGATGTCGGCGAAGAACATCAAGCTGCGGAAGAGCGGCGGTTCCAGTACGCCGGCGCCGGCCAGAAAACTAACCACAGCGGGCAATCCGTGCGGTGTGCCGTACTCTTCCGGCGGCTGCATGTCCGCCAGCATGTAACGCACGACCTTGACGCGTGTCTCCAGAGAGAGTTTGGGCTGCCGCACGACGCGCACGCAGCCGAAGCCAAAGATGTACGGCTCGCCCATGCGCTCGCCGATCAGGAATTCGGGCTGGCGGCCGTATTTGTTGTAGCCGTAAATGAATTGGTAGTACGTCTCGACGCCATCCGTGAAACACTTCGTCACGAGACGTTGCTCCTTTTTCGGGATTTCCAGAACTCGGAAGAAATCGTCGAGGTCGAAGTAGATGTCGCGCATGGCAGCCTCCTCGGCGGGCAAGGTCAGCCCTATCGTAACACGGCCGGCCGGGGTTACGTTGACTTCGTACGCAAGATGTGTCACCGAAGACCTCCGAGGTCTCGCGCAGCGGACCTCGGAGGTCTCAGCCGAACCGGAGGAGTTTTCGACGACAGCTGCGTGCGCACCAGTGGAGGGGTGTGCCCTGCGTGCGCAGACTGACGGGTTTCGTTCGGGCCGCCGCAATTCATCATGACGATGCTATACTCCGGTGCGTGAAAGCTTGGCGGTTGGCCGTCGGATCGACCCCCGCAATAACCAACCTGGCGACGCCCGAGGGCGTCGTGTGACGAATGCGCGCCCTTGTTGGGTTACTCCCAACACCGGTTGGATATCGTGGTCGCAAATTGCACGCTGGAGGCGATTTGCGATGGCGCGTCGACCGGATGAATCTGACCTGCACAAACTCCATGACATTATCGAAGCGACCCCGGGGAAGCGTGCGGCCTACTACGCCGGCCGTCTGGGCTGGCATCGGCAGAAATTGCTGCGGACGCTCGCGAGCCTGGACGCTGCGGGAGTGCTGCTCGCTGAAGACGGTCGCGGCGGCCTGTGGCCGTACTGTCCGGACGGAGAACAATTCGCGCCCGGAGTCACGTAATTTTGGCCGCCGTTGTGCTATTTTGGGCATGACGCCAACGTTGTTGTGAAAGGAGCGTACATGGGCGCGCGGCTGGAAAAGAAAGTCGAAAACCTCGAACTGCTCAAGCACATGCTGCTGCAAGCGCATCCAGTCGGGCTGCGCAAAGCGGAGATTGCACGGCGGCTAGGCGTGCATCGCTCTACGGCCGCGGAGTATCTCGACGATCTGGGCGGCATGGGCGTGCCGGTCTATAAGCCGTCGCCGGATCACTTTG
>JBHHUI010000199.1:0-5779 GCA_046753805.1 Anaerolineales bacterium | reverse complement strand
GCCCTGCGCGAACGGCCTTTTATCTCATTCTCAAACTGCTGGACGGTCAGCCCCCTGCGGTACGCGCCGGAAACCGTCGCAGTGCTGGATGAAATCGTCGCGCAGGGAATGCCCGTGGCGATATCATCCGCGCCGCAGGCTGGAGCAACCTCGCCCGCCACGCTGGCCGGTACGCTGGTGCAGATCACCGCCGAGCAGCTTTCCGGTGTCACATACATCAATTTGTTGCGACCCGGCCATCCCACGTTGCTCGGCTATGTGCCCTCCGTGGCGGACTTGCGCACCGGCAGCTTTTCCGGCGGCGCCGCCGAATTCGCACTGATGAATGCAGCGGCCGCACAGATCGGCCAGCATCTGGGATTGCCCGTTTATAATTCGTCAGCGCTAAGCGACAGCAAAATACCGGATGCGCAGGCCGGATACGAGAAAGGTATCAGCACGGCCACGGCTGCGCTGGCGGGATCGAACTACGTACACCACTCGGCCGGCATGCTCGAATCGATGCTGACCGTGGCATACGAGCAGTACGTCATCGACGACGACATCAACGCGGCGGTGATGCGGATGGTGCGCGGTATCGAAGTCACCGAAGAAACATTGGCTGTGGATGTGATTCGCGATGTTTGCATGGGCGAGGGACACTACCTCGGGCACGACCAGACTCTCACGCTGATGAATTCGGAATACTACTATCCGCACACCGGCGACCGCCGCACGCGCCGCGACTGGGAATTGGGTGGTTCGTTGGACATGCGTGAGCGCGCCCGTCTGAAGGCGCGCGAATTGCTGGCCACGGTTTGGCCGGACCACATTTCAGAACAGCTCGACCAAGCGATCCGCGCCGAATTTGAGATTCTCTTGCCGCGCGAGGTGATGCGCGCTGCATGACGCGCAGGTATAGAATGGGGCGACCGCGATGAGCCGCAGACGACGCAACGGCACACAATATCAGATCGTGTATTGGTGCGACATTCCGGCGCAGGTCAAAGTGCGACAGGGACGCAACCGCATTTCGAAGCCCTTGCCCAACCGCTTTCAGGATGCCATCGATCGGGCGGCGATTGAGGCCGGGAAGATCGGGACGAACGGCTACCTGTCAGGGTGGCGCACTTCGGAGTGGCAGGATCACGACGGCGATGTAGATGCGGTCGCCGAGCATCTCGTGGCCGAACTGGATGCCGCGTATCCGCGCGAGCGGCTGCGCACGATGATTAAGCAATACGGCTATGATCACGTCTGATCGGGTTGCGGGCGCGGCCTATATCGCCGCGCTGCATCCATCATTGGAGCGAACCATTCCATGCCCTGGAAATTGATCAAGCAAGCGCTGAACGGCAACAAACCGTTGCCCCGCATGTGGCGCGAGCGCCCCCTCAAAGATAGCTATGACGTTGTCATCATCGGCGGCGGGGCGCACGGACTTGCATGCGCGTATTACCTCGCGCGAGACCACGGCATCACTGATGTAGCCGTGCTGGAAAAAAGCTACATCGGGGCGGGGGGCAGCGGGCGTAACACCACCATTATCCGCAGCAACTACCTTACGCCGGAGGGCGTCCAGTTCTACAACGAGAGCGTGCGCCTGTACGAGCAGATGGCGGCCGAGTTGGACTACAACGTGATGTTCAGCCAGCGCGGGCACCTGACGCTGGCGCACACGGATGGCTCTGTCCGCACCATGCGCCGTCGCGCGCAAGTCAACCAGATTCAGGGAGTCGATTCCACGGTCATTTATCCGGATGAGATCAAGCGCCTGGCGCCGCATCTCGATACGAGCGACCGCCCCCGTTTCCCGATCTTGGCGGCGCTCTACCACCCGCCCGGCGGGATCATCCGTCACGACGCTGTTGTGTGGGGCTACGCCCACCAGGCGGACGCACGCGGTGCGCACATCCACCAGCATACACGCGTCAACGCAATCAAAGTTGTGGATGGCAAGGTGGCGGGCGTCGACACGAACCGGGGATTTGTAAAGGCCGGGGCAGTGCTCAACGCGACGGCCGGCTGGTGTACGACCATTGCGGACATGGCCGGTGTGCGTCTGCCGGTGACGACTTTTCCGCTGCAGGCGTCCGTCACTGAAGCGTTGAAGCCATTTCTCGACGTGATCATTGTGTCCGGCAGCCTGCACGTGTATGTCAGCCAGACGGATCGGGGTGAGCTTGTCATGGGGGCAGCCGTGGACCCGTTTGCCCAATACTCCATGCGCGGCTCACTTTCATACCTGGAAGGAATCGGTGGACACATGCTGGAGTTGTTTCCCATGTTGGCGCATGTGCGCATGCTGCGCCAGTGGGCCGGACTCTGTGACATGACACCCGATTACAGCCCGATCATGGGCAAGACACCCGTGGAAGGGTTTTTTGTGGACGTGGGCTGGGGTACGTACGGCTTCAAGGCCTCGCCCATAGCGGGCAGGATGTCGGCCGAGGCCATCGCCACGCGCAAGACGCCGGCCCTGATCCGCCCGTTCCGCCTGTCGCGTTTCGACGAGCATGCGCTCGTGGGCGAAAAGGGCGCGGCTTCGGTGGGGCATTAGTGTAACAGGACACGAAAATGATTCTTCTAAATTGTCCAAACTGCGGAATGCGTAGCGTGCAGGAGTTTCGCTACGGCGGTGAATACAATCCGCGTCCAAGCAACGCCATGGAGACGACCGACGCCGAGTGGGCCGACTACGTCTACATGCGCGACAACAAATGGGGCGTGCAGAAAGAATGGTGGTATCACCGCTCAGGCTGTGGTCTGTGGTTCCTGGCCGAGCGGCATACCCGCAGCAATGCCGTTCAGCGCACCTATGCGTGGCATCCCGCGCAACCGCAGGGGGACGCGAGTGCAAATGCAAAATAGCAAACCGACCGACGCGCCCCAGCGCGTCTCCGCCGGCCGTCTGGTGCGACAGCCGGCGGAAGCCATCGATCGTTCCGAGACCATTCACTTCAAATTCAACGGCAAACTCTATCCCGCACACCCCGGCGACACGATCGGCTCCGCGCTGATGGCCGCCGGAGTCCGGGTAGTCAGCCGGTCGTTCAAATACCACCGGCCGCGCGCATGGATGTGCTGCTCTGGGCACTGTCCGAATTGCCTGGTTAATGTGGGGGACGAGCCCAACGTTCGGGCTTGCACGCGGCCGGTAGCGGACGGCATGGACGTGACATCGCAAAACGTGTGGCCGTCGGTTGAATCCGATGTGTGGTCGCTGACATCCCTCGTAGAGCCGTTTCTGCCGGCGGGTTTCTACTACAAGACGTTCATGCGGCCGCAATTCATGTGGCCCGTGTACGAAAGATTCCTCCGGTTGGCCGCCGGGCTGGGCAAGGTCAATCCGAAGACGCCGCACGAGCACTTCGACAAGCAGTACCGTCACGCCGACGTGACGGTGGTCGGCGCAGGTCCCGCCGGGCTGCACGCGGCGCTGGCGGCCGCGGAGCAGGGCGCTCGCGTATTGCTCGTTGACGACAATCTGGCTCTTGGGGGGCATGTCCGTTACGCCAGCGAACGCGGCGTCGAGCCGCTCGCGGATGTGATTGCGGCTGTTGAAACGCATCCCAACATCGCGGTGCTGGCAGATACGACTGTCCTGGGGTGGTATGAGGACCACTGGATGTCGGCCATGACGGGCAATCGACTGATCAAAATCCGCTCGCGCGCCCTCGTGGTTGCCACGGGTGTCATTGAGCAGCCGCTGGTCTTTGAAAACAACGATCTGCCGGGGGTAATGCTCGCGAGTGGCGTAGCGCGCCTGCTGCACGTGTACGGCGTCGTGCCCGGAACGCGCGTCACGCTGGTTACGGCCAATGACGATGGCTGGCAGGTTGCGGCGCAGCTGGTTCGGGCCGGCGTGATCGTGGCCGCTGTGGCGGACGAGCGCGGGGAATTCACATCGGATGATGTGGTCGCCGTGGCTGCGTCCGGCGCGGAGTTGTTCTGGGGGCACACGATCAGCAGCGCGAATGGGAGCGGCGCGGTGCGCGAAGCCGTGCTTGCGCCGCTGGATGGACACGGCGGAGTCAATCTCGGGGCGACCCGATACGTCAGTTGTGACCTCATCGCCCTCAGCGTCGGGTGGATGGCGAACCATGGCTTGCTCTATCAGGCCGGCGGCGAACTTGTATATAACGAAGCGCGCGGCGAAATCCTACCCGCTAAGCTGCCTGAGGGCGTCTATGCTGCGGGTCGCGTTGATGGCTCGCATTCGCTGGCAGGTGATGCAACGGAGGGTCGCCTCGCCGGGCAACAGGCCGCAGCCTACCTTGGGTACGGCGCGCCGCCGGCGCAGTCCAGCCTCGACGAGGCGGCTGCAGCGCGCGCGCTACTGCCGCCGCGAACATCTACGCTCATCAAAGTGCCGGGCTCCGGCAAGCGCTTTGTGTGTTTCTGTGAAGATGTCTCGGACAAGGACTTGAAGGTCTCCATCGAAGAAGGTTTCAACACGATGGAGTTGCTGAAGCGGTACAGCACTGTGACGATGGGTCCGTGCCAGGGCCGCATGTGCTCGATGAACACGATTCATCTTTGCGCGCGTGCGAATGGGTGGACTGTCGCCGAGACGGGCACGACGACCGCCCGACCGCCGATGTCGCCGGTGAAGCTGGGCGCACTTGCGGGCCAGAACATGGAGCCAGTGGCGCTAACGTCGATTCACGAATGGCATCTGGAGCACGACGCCAAAATGATGGTGGCCGGCGTGTGGATGCGGCCCGAATACTATGGCAGCGACAAGCGCCATGCAGCAGAAGAGGTTCGCGCCGTGCGGGAGCGCGTCGGCATGATCGACGTGAGCACGCTCGGCAAACTGCGCCTTACGGGGCGCGGCGTCCCCAACCTGCTCGATCGCATCTATATCAATAAATGGCAGAAGCTGGGCGTCGGCCGCGTGCGTTACGGCGTGATGTGTAACGATGAAGGCATCGTGCTCGATGACGGCGTCACCGCCCACCTCGACGATCTCGAATGGTACATGACGACGACCAGTTCGGGCGCGTCGTCAATATTCGAATGGATTCAATGGTGGATGCAATCGGGATGGGGCGACGACGTGCATCTTGTGAACGTGACCGAAGTCAATGCGGCGTTTAATGTCGCCGGCCCGCGCGCGCGCGACTTGCTGGCCAAGCTCACCGACGAGGAGGTGACCAACGCCGCATTCCCATACATGCACGCCCGCGCGATGAGCGTCGCCGGAGCGCCGTGCACCGTTTTGCGGATCGGATTCACGGGCGAACTCTCGTACGAGGTTCATTGCCCGGCGGCGTACGGCCTGTCTGTTTGGGAGGCCATCATGGAGGCCGGCGCAGAATTCGGCATCCTGCCGTTCGGCGTGGAAGCGCAGCGGGTTTTGCGGCTGGAGAAGGCGCATATTATTGTGGGCCAGGACACCGACGCGCTCTCCGACCCGATCAGCGCCGATATGGAGTGGGCGGTCAAGCTGGATAAGCCTGAATTCCTCGGCAACCGGCCGCTGGCGCGCGTGAAGGAACAAGGGCCGAAGCAGCGTTTGACAGGCTTCAAGATGGTGACGCCGGGGATTGTGCCGGAGGAAGGTCTGCAAATCGTACACAAGACCGGCAGCCGGAAGATGGACATCATCGGTTGGGTCACGTCGAGCCGGCGAAGCCCGACGCTCGGGGAGGCCATTGGAATGTGCTGGCTGCCAGCCGAGTTGGCTGAGACGCCCGGCGCCAGATTTACCATCCGTGTCGATGAAGGCACGCTCGCCGAAGCGCAGGTTCACCATGGCGCGTTCTACGACCCGGAGGGATCGCGCCTCAAGATG
>JBHHUI010000198.1:0-5791 GCA_046753805.1 Anaerolineales bacterium | reverse complement strand
TGGTCTCGATATGCCCCTGACGGGGCTACTCGACCAGCGAACTGCGTAACTCCTAATTGTATTGGCACACGACGGGCAATACCGGCCGTAAGGTCGTGAAACAGTTGACGTCATCTTAGTGTTGTGTTAATATCTTGTCGATTATGTCAAGCAGATATTGACCCCGATTCGGAAACCATGATAGTGTGACAATGTATTGACGTAGGTCAATGCGATGGCTGTTGGTGATGGCGGTTTTTGGATCAGGAGTAAGGGACGGTATCGAATGGAAGAACGATACGACGTAGAATACAAGCCTCTCCCGGTTCGTCCGGCCGAAGCGCCCGACGATCTGCTTACCCACGAGGAAGAAATCAAATTAGCGAAAATCCTCGCGCAGGGTCGCTGGGCTGAGAAGAAGCTCGCGCGGGCCACGGGCAGCGGCTCGCAAATGGCGCGCTGGCGCTCAATTGTAGCGCGGGCCGCTGCGGCTCGGGACGAACTCGTACTGCGCAACCAGGGTCTGGTTGGGAAAGTGGCCCGTCGCTATTTCGATACGGGCCTCACGTTCGAGGACCTCATGCAAGAAGGCCAGGTCGGCCTTATCAAGGCCGCCAATCGATATGACCCCGGTCGTGGAACTCGCTTCTCCACCTATGCAGTCTGGTGGATTCGGCAGGCCATCGGACGCGCCGTGGCAAACACCGGCCGCATGATCCGCTTGCCCGTCAACCTGGGCCAGCGTGTTATGCAGGTACGGCGTACCGAACTTGAACTGGCGCAGGCGCTGGGCCGCAACGCCACACACGCAGAAGTTGCTGACAAGCTGGAATGGACTGTGGAGCAGGTGGAGACGGTGACGAATTCCGTCATCCCGGTAACGCGCCTGGAACAGCTGATCGGTCCCCGTGATTCGGCTGATACCGAATTGCAGGAGCTACTGCCGGATGAGACTGTACTGCGTCCGGACGAAGAGGCCGATGTCAATCTGTTGGCCGACGAAGTAGCCCGGGCGCTGTCTGGACTGACGCCGGTGGAAGCCAACATCCTGCGGCTGCGGTACGGATTCGTCGATGGCGAGGTGCATCCGCTCAGCGATCTGGCGCGCAAATACGGGCTTTCACGCGAAGGCATGCGGCAGGCCGCGAACCGCGCACTGGACAAAATCCGTACGTCCGAACATGCATCTGACCTGAAAGAATTTCTGTAGCGCTCGCCGGGCACAATTTGCAAGGTATACAACAGCCGACGCCGTCTGATGCGCCGGCTGTTTTGGTTTGAAATGTCGCATGGGGGCAGGAAAGCGCCGCCATACAGGCGTTCTATTTGTGAATAACTGGACAATTCAAAGTACATCAGGTATTATTCGCGGGCATCTCTACGCAACAATTCAGCATTCTCCTACGGTGAGGCAATGACAGAACAGTTCCTCGTACCCGATATTGCTGCAGATCTGCAAAAGCAAATCGACGCATTCGCGCCTGCGCTACGAGCACAGGACGTGGGCACCGTGATCGAAGCGGGTGATGGTATCGCCCGCGTCTCCGGTCTGTCGGATGTCCGGAACGCCGAGTTGGTCCAATTCGTAAATGGGTCGCTGGGTGTCGTTTTTAATCTGGAGATCGACAACGTTGGCGTGATCATCATGGGGGATTACGCCTCCATTGATGAAGGCTCGACAGTGCGCAGCACCGGCCGCATTGCCTCGATTCCGGTGGGCGATGCATTGGTTGGGCGCGTTGTGGACGCGCTCGGACAGCCGATAGACGGCAAAGGTCCGATTACTTCATCGGAATTCCGCCCGATCGAGCGCATTGCCCCCGGAGTGGTGCGCCGCAGAGACGTCAGCCGTCCGTTACAGACCGGTGTCAAGTCCATCGACTCGATGACGCCCATTGGGCGTGGTCAACGCGAATTGATCATTGGCGACCGACAAACCGGCAAGAGCGCCATTGCTGTCGATACCATCATCAACCAGAAAGGGCAGGACTGTATCTGCATCTACGTCGCCATCGGTCAGAAGAAATCGGCCGTTGCACGGACGGTAGCAACATTAGAAAAACATGGCGCAATGGACCACACGGTGGTCATCGTGGCGTCGGCGGAGGACCCGGCCGCCATGCAATATATGGCGCCGTACGCGGGTTGCGCCGTTGGCGAAAATTTCATGGAGCGTGGGCGGGATGCGCTGGTTGTCTACGACGACCTCTCCAAACACGCCTGGGCTTATCGCCAGGTATCGCTGTTGTTGCGCCGCCCGCCCGGACGTGAGGCGTATCCGGGCGACGTATTTTATCTCCACTCGCGCTTGTTGGAGCGCGCCGCCCAAATGGCCGATGAGTACATTATCGTCGCGAAAGATGCGGGCGAAGACGTAACCGAGGGCGTGGACGGCCGGGTATACGGCGGTCCATTAAGCCGGCACGATGCCGAGCGGGCGCTGGAAGCCAGGGAGGATGCTGCAGAATTCAAACTCCACAGGCTGCCCACTTCAGGCGGTTCGCTGACGGCGCTTCCCATCATCGAGACGCTGCTGGGCGACGTCTCAGCCTATATTCCGACGAACGTCATTTCAATCACCGACGGCCAAATCTACCTCGAGAGCGACCTGTTCTACGCCGGCATCCGGCCGGCGGTGAATGTGGGTATTTCGGTCTCGCGCGTGGGCGGCGACGCCCAGACCAAGGCCATGAAATCTGTGGCCGGGCGCCTGCGGCTGGACATGGCGGCGTTCCGCGAACTGGCCGCCTTCGCCCAGTTCGGCTCCGACCTGGATAAGGCCACCCAGCAGCAACTCGACCGCGGATACCGCTTGCAAGAGATTCTCAAGCAGCCGCAATACAAGCCAATGCCGGTTGAGAATCAGGTCATGGCGATTTATGCGGCCACAAGCGGCGCCTGTGATAATGTGCCGGTGGAGCGGATGAAAGAGTGGGAGGCCGCATTCCTCCGTTATGCAGCCAACTCTCATCCACAGGTGGGCCGGTCGATTGTGGAAGAGGGCGTCCTCACCGAGGAAACGCAATCGGCGCTGCAGGCCGCGCTGGACAGCTTCAACTCAACCTGGACGTAATCGATGGCCAACGCCCGCGAGATGCGGCTCCGGATTCGGAGAGTCAAGAATATTGCGCAGGTCACGCGCGCCCTGGAGGCGGTGAGTGCGAGCCGGGTGCGACGCGCGCAGGAAGCTGTGGCTGCCTCGCGCGCCTATGCGGGCAAGGCGTTCGAAGTGTTGCAGCACCTGGCGCTGCAGCCGGGCAGCACACAGCGGTTGCATCCCCTCCTTGCCGAGCGACCGGAAGTTAAGGCCGTCGATCTGCTGATGATTTCGAGCGATCGCGGATTGGCGGGAGCATACAATATAAACATTACGCGCGCGGCGATCGATTTCTCGCGGGCGCAGTCAGTACCAGTGCGTTGGCTGACAGTGGGGCGCAAAGGCCGTGATCTGGCGCACCGGCGCGGCGCGAACATCGCCGCGGATTTCGAAAATTACCGTAACATTCCATCGTTTGTCGAATCGGGCCCAATCGTGCGCGCCCTGCTCGATGATTTTCTCGATGGAACCGTGGATGAGGTGTATCTGGCGTACACGGATTACATCAACACTGTCCGCCAGATACCGCGCGTGAAACGCCTGCTCCCGCTTTCGGCGGAGGACGCCGGCCAGCAGGTAATGGCAGAGCACCTGGGCGCGCAAGGCCGCCGCGTCGAATCGGCCTACATCTATGAGCCGGGCCCGGAAGCGCTGCTCGATGTCATTCTGCCCCGGTTCACGCAGGTGCAGGTCTACCAGGCATTGCTTGAAGCGCTGGCAAGCGAGCACAGCGCGCGAATGGTCGCGATGCGCAACGCCACCGACAATGCGAATGAGCTTGTCGGCAGCTTGCAACTGGCCTATAACAAAGCGCGCCAGCTATCCGTAACAAGCGAACTGTTGGACATTGTCGGCGGGGTGGAAGCGCTCTCCAAATCGCTGGCAGGCGAGAATTAGAAGCAAGCAATAACCAGGCGAGAGTCTGTGGAGGATTAATGGCAGGAGCAACCGGCAAAGTCGTCCAGATTCAGGGTGCGGTCGTGGACTGCGAGTTTCCATCTGAACAGTTGCCCGATATTTACCACGCAGTGGAAGTCCCGCGCGAGGGTCAGGACGCGCTTATTCTCGAGGTCGAAAAACATCTTGGCCATAATCGTGTGCGGTGCGTGGCCATGGACGCCACTGAAGGACTCCAGCGTGGTGTGCCCGCGCACGCGTTGGGCGCGCCCATCAGCGTGCCGGTCGGCGAGGCCGCGCTCGGACGCATTTTTAATGTTCTCGGGCGTCCGGTGGACAACCTCGGTCCCGTCGTGGCCGATCTCTACTATCCAATCCACCGACCCGCGCCCCCGTTCGACGAGCAGTCCACTTCGACTGAGGTGTTTGAAACCGGCATTAAGGTCATCGATCTGATCGCGCCTTTCACGAAGGGTGGCAAGACAGGCATCTTTGGCGGCGCTGGCGTCGGCAAGACCGTCATCATCATGGAACTAATCCAGTCGATTGCCACGGTGCATCAGGGCAAATCGGTATTTGCCGGAGTGGGCGAGCGCACGCGCGAGGGCACACAGCTCTACCGCGAGATGATCGAATCCGGCGTGATGAAAGACACCGTGATGGTCTTTGGCCAGATGAATGAGCCGCCGGGCGTCCGCCTGCGCGTCGCGCTCACCGGCCTTACGATGGCTGAATACTTCCGTGACCAGGGCATGGACGTATTGCTCTTCATCGATAACATCTTCCGCTTTGTTATGAGCGGTTCTGAAGTGTCCGCACTGTTAGGACGCATGCCGTCGGCGGTAGGCTACCAACCCACGCTCGGCACAGAAATGGGCGAATTGCAGGAGCGGATCACGTCCACCCGACGCGGGTCGATTACATCGCTGCAGGCCGTATACGTGCCGGCGGATGACTACTCCGACCCGGCGCCTGTGGCGACCTTCGCGCATCTGGACGCGACGATCGCGCTGGAACGTCCAATCGCAGAAAAAGGCATCTATCCCGCCGTGGATCCGCTGGCTTCCACCAGCCGCATCCTCGACCCGCAGGTGGTGGGCGAGGAGCATTATGCCGTCGCGCGCGAGGTACAGCGCGTCCTGCAGCGCTACAAGGACCTGCAAGACATCATCGCTATCCTGGGTGTGGACGAGCTTTCGGAAGACGACAAACTGCTCGTGGCGCGCGCGCGGAAGATTGAGCGCTTCTTCTCACAGCCCTTCAAAGTGGCTGAGCAGTTCACCGGTACACCGGGTGTGTATGTGCCGCTGGTCGATACAGTACGCTCGTTCCGCGAAATCCTCGACGGTAAACACGACGAGATTCCCGAACAGGCTTTTATGTTCAAGGGTACAATCGACGACGTTGTTGCGGCGGCGCAGGTGATGGCAGCCGCTTAGCGAGCAGACTGATGCCGATACTGTGCGAAATCGTCACGCAAGATCGCCTTGTCTTTTCAGACGAGGTGGATATGGTTGTCGTCAACGGGGCCGAAGGGCAAATGGGGATTCTGCCCAACCACGCTCCGTTGCTCACCACATTGCAGATCGGCGAACTCCGGGTGAAGCAGGGCGGCGCAGAGCGCTCTTTTGCCGTCGGAGGCGGCGTGCTTGAAGTTCGGCCAGACAAGATCACCGTGCTGGCAGACGCGGCTGAACGCGCCGACGAGATCGATCTGGCGCGGGCGGACGAAGCGCGGGCGCGGGCCGAGCAATTGCTGGCGGAAGGCCCGCAAGCAACGGTCACGCCGGACGCATACTACGACATCACGCGCGCGCT
>JBHHUI010000197.1:0-5797 GCA_046753805.1 Anaerolineales bacterium | reverse complement strand
CATCATCGTAGTTGGCAAAGCGCTCGGCGTGTACTGCCCGCTGACCGCCACGATCTTCAGCCACAAAGTCGCCGCTGCCTTCGACGACAACATCTTCGGTCACGGACAGAGTTACTCCGGTCACGCGCTGGCGTGCGCCGCAGCGCTGGCCAGCATCCGCACTTTGCAGGAAGAGGGTCTGGTGGCGCGCGCCAGATCGCTGGGCGCATACCTTGGAGAACGATTACACGAACTGTACGCACGACACCCCTCCATCGGCGACGTGCGCGGTCTCGGCTTGTTCTGGACATTGGAACTGGTCAAGAACCGGGAGACCAAAGAACCGTTGCGGCGCGTCACGGAGAAATACACGCCGACCCCCGTCGGCAAGATAGCGAAGTTCTTGCTCGAGGAGAAAAATATTTACGTCCCTGCGGACAAATTTGGCATCTGGATCGTGCCGCCGCTGGTGGTCACACGGGACGAGATCGATTTTCTGGTGGACGCGATCGACGAAGCTGTGGAGTTGGCGGATGGGGAGATCACACCCCGTCCGGGCCTCTAACCGACCCCGACAATCTGCGCTCCGCAGCGACGCTCCACGCAGGCCAGACTTCCATCCCGGATGGAGAAAATACAATGCCCCACGG
Organism: Anaerolineales bacterium; assembly: GCA_046753805.1. Taxonomy (GTDB): domain Bacteria; phylum Chloroflexota; class Anaerolineae; order Anaerolineales; family JBHHUI01; genus JBHHUI01. The sequence goes on along the minus strand of JBHHUI010000197.1, from coordinate 5,168 downwards.
GGAACACCCTCACGAACTGAAATCCGAGGGCGATCTAAACCTGAGCCGGCGTCGCGCCGAGTGGCAGGCCGTCGCCCTGGACGACGAAACGCGCGCCCTGCTGGACGAGGACGCGCGCTTCTTCTTGCACCAATCGCTCTCCACGCCCTGCCTGAACGCGCTGCGCGCCTGCGACGGCGTCTACCTGGAAGACATCCAGGGGCGCCGCTACATGGACTTCCACGGCAACACCGTGCACCAGGTAGGCTTTGCGAACCCGGATGTGATCGCCGCAATCAAGCGCCAACTCGATCAACTCACATTCTGCACGCGCCGTTATACCAACCGCGTCGCGGTGGACCTGGCCAGAAAGCTTGCGAACCTGGCGCCCGGCAGCTTGAACAAGGTGTTGTTTGCTCCGGGCGGCGCCAACGCGATCAGCATGGCGATCAAGCTGGCGCGCGTGGCCACCGGCCGCCACAAGACGATCTCGATGTGGGATTCGTTTCATGGCGCGACGTTGGATGCCATCTCGGTTGGCGGGGAGGCCATCTTCCGCCATGCGATTGGCCCCCTGCTGCCGGGCGCCGAGCACGTCCCGCCGCCCGACGAATACCGTTGCCTGTGGGACTGTCGACAGCGCGGCGGCTGCGACCTGAAGTGCGCTTCCTACGTCGAATACGTTTTAGAGAAAGAAGGCGATGTGGCGGCCGTGATCGCCGAACCGGTTCGAAGCGTGCCCTATGTCCCGCATCCAGAATACTGGCAGCGGTTGCGGGCAGCCTGCGACCGTTACGGGACGCTGCTGATCTTCGACGAGATACCACACGCGCTCGGCCGCACCGGAACCATGTTCACGTTTGAGAATTTCGACGTGACGCCGGACATGGTCGTGATCGGCAAGGGTCTCGGCGGCGGCGTGATGCCGATCGCGGCCTTGATCGCGCGCGACGAACTTAACGTGGCGGGCGAGATCGCGCTGGGGCATTTTACACACGAGAAAAACCCGGTCGCCTGTGCCGCGGCGCTCGCCACGCTGGAATACATTGAACGTCACGACCTTGCGGGCCGCGCCCGCCAACTCGGCGAGCACGCCCTGGCGCGTCTGCGCACCATGCAAGCGCAACACGCCCTCATCGGCGACGTGCGCGGACTGGGATTGCTGCTGGGCGTGGAGCTGGTGCGTGATCGCGCCACGCGCGAACGCGCCGCCGAGGAAGCCGAAGCCATCCTGTATATGGCGCTTGACCGTGGACTGAACTTTAAGCTGACGATGGGCAATGTGATCACACTCACCCCCCCGCTCACGATCACAACAGAGGAGTTGGACCGCGCGCTCGACATCATTGACGAGTGCCTGACAGCCTTCGACGCGTAGTTTGTACGGAAAGGAAAGTGCAGGAGATGTCTCCCAGGAAATACGCCGAATTCCTCACAGCCGAGCAAGTGCGGGAGGTTCACGCAGCCTCGCTTGAGATTCTTGAGAGCGTGGGCATGCTGGTGCGCAACGCCGACGCCCGCGCCGTGCTGGGTCGGCACGGCTGCCGGGTGGATTCCGAGTCCGAGCTGGTCCACTTTCCACGGGCCGTCGTGGAGGATTTCCGGGCGGCCACCCCGCCGAAGTTCACTTTCTACGCGCGCGACCCGGATTACGACGTGACCGTTCCAGACAACCGCCCGGCGATCATGACAGCCAGCTCCGCGCCCAACATCCTCGATCCCGTAACGGGCGAGGAGCGGCGGGCGCGCTCCGACGACATGGCGCGCATCGCCCATCTAATCAACGAACTCCCCGGGTACGATCTGTTTTCCGTCTCCGTCCTCGCCGACGACGCGCCGGCCGGCCACTTCAGCCTATCGCGCTACTACCCGGCCCTGAAGAACATGGTAAAGCCCGTACGTGGCAATGCGCCCAGCGTGGAGGAGGCCCGCAAGATCATCCGCCTGGGCGAGTTCGTCGCCGGCAGCCCAGAGGCTTACCGCGAACGTCCGTTGATAACGCATCACTATTGTCCATGCGTCTCGCCGCTCACGATGGATTACGATTCGACAGCGCAGCTGCTCTATCTGTGTGAAGAGAATCTGCCCAGCTACGCCACCCTGGTGCCGAACGCCGGCCTGACCTCGCCGCTGACGTTGCTGGGCACACTGGCGCAGTCCAACGCCGAGTTTCTCGCCTATGCGACGCTGACGCAAATGGTGCAGCCGGGCAAGCCCCTACTCTACAGCAGCCTGCCCGTTGTAAGCGATATGCGCACCGGCGCGTACGCGCCGGGCGCGGTCGAGACCGGCATCCTGGTCGCCGGTGTGGCCCAAATGGCGCGCTACTACAACCTCCCTTGCGCCGGCTACCTGGGACTGACCAATTCCAAGGTCAACGATTCCCAGGCCGGCTTTGAAACCGGCATGTCCAACGTGCTCGGCGCGCTGGCGGGCGTAGACGTCTTTAACATGGGCGGCCTGTTCGACGCCCTGATGACGTTCGACTTCGCCAAGGCGGTGATTGACAGCGAGATCGGCATGATGCTCAAGCGCATCGCGTGCGGCTTCGAAGTGGATGGGGCCGAGATGGCGCTCGATCTGATAGCAGAGATCGGTCCGGGCGGGATGTTCGCCGCTACACAGCACACCCTGCAACGAATGCGAAAGACGGCTCTTCTGCCACATGTGGCCGACCGCGACATGCGCCAAACATGGGTTGAAAACGGGGCGCTCGACGCGCACGCCCGCGCCATGCAGACCGTGCGCGAAATCCTGACGCGCGACAACCCGGCCGTCTTCTCGCCCGACGTGGACCTGCGTGTCCGCGCCGCGTTTGAAGGTCTCGTGGCGGGAGACGCCACGCCGCCGCCAGAATGGCAAGGGGAGGCCGTGGAAGCTGCTTCGGTCGGGCAGCGCCGCAACGGGCGACGATGGCGGAGACGGCGCCGAGGCGACGAATAGCGCGAGAAGCGAGGCGGGCACATGAAGCGGATGTCGGAACCACCCACGGAACACACAACGCAACAAGGAGTCCCACCGTCGCACCGGGACTACTCCTCTTTCCAGGAGGGTACCCGCCGCCTCGCGGATGCCATGCAGGGCGTCCCCGACCGCGTGCCCGTCTACGCGCAGCTGCACGAATTCGCGCTGCGGCAACTGGGTATCTCCGCTCGCGATTTCTACTCCAACGCCGATCTCAGGCTCAAAACACAACCATGACCAACTTCCCCACCCAGGCCCGGGTCGTCATCATTGGCGGCGGCATCACCGGCTGCAGCATCGCCTACCATCTGGCGCAGATGGGCTGCAGCGACGTGGTGCTGCTCGAGAAGGGTGAACTCACCAGCGGAACCACCTTCCACTCGGTGGGACTGGTTACCCAGTTCCGCAGCTCGCCGACCCAGATGCAGTTCATGAACTACAGCATCAGCCTGTACAACCGGCTCAAGGCCGAACAGGGCGAAGCCATCGGCTGGAATCCGGTGGGCAGCCTGCGTCTGGCTTCCTCGCCGGACCGGTTCAAGGCGTTGCAGCGCGATGTCAGTCGCGCCAAAGCCCTGGGGCTGGACGTGGAAATCATCTCGCCCGCCGAAGCCGCGCGCATCTTCCCCCCCATGACCCAGGAGAACCTGTTCGGAGCCGTCCACATTCCCGACGATGGATGGCTGGACCCGAACGGCATCACCACGGACCTGGCGCGCCGCGCGCGCGCGATGGGCGTCGCCATCCACACCAACACGCGTGTGACCGCGATCAATGTCGTGGATGCGGGCGTCAGCGCGCCGCGCGTGGCCTCCGTGCTGACGGAACTCGGCGAGGTACAATGCGAAGTGGTCGTGAATGCGGCCGGACAGTGGGCGCCGCGCATCGGCGCGATGGTGGACGTCTCCATCCCCATGACGCCCATCATGCATCAGTATCTGATCACCAAACCCATTCCCGGCCACGAACTCCCGCACGAAACGCCCGTGGTGCGCGATCCGGACAACCTGGTCTACATCCGCGAGGAGGTGCGTGGTTTTCTCGTCGGCGGCTTCGAGCCGAACCCGAAGGCCTGGGCGGTGGAGGGGGCGCCGTGGGAGTTCACGCAACAATTGCTGCCGCCGGAATGGGATTTGTTCGACGTGTTGATGGAGGGCGCCGTGCGGCGCGTACCGGTGCTGGCGCGGGCCGAGATCGTGCGGCTGGTCAACGGGCCGGAGGCGATCACCCCGGACGGCCATTACTGCCTGGGGCCGACGCCGGGCGTGCGAGGTTTCTTCGTCGCGGCCGGTATGTCGCTCAACGGCATCGCCGGCGCGGGCGGCGTGGGCAAGATTCTGGCCGAGTGGATTCTGGAGGGCGCGCCGGAATGGGACATGCACGAATTCGACGTGCGCCGCTTCGGGGCCGCTTACGCCGACCGCGAGTTCGTGGCCGCCCGCACACGAGAGGTCTACAAGTTCTACTACCACATGCGCTATCCAGAGGACGATTACGAGTGGGGACGTCCGCAGCAGAGCAGCGCACTGCGGCCACGATTGGAAGCGCTCGGCGCGGTCTTCGGCGAGAAGAGCGCCTGGGAACGGGTGAACTTCTACGCGCCGGGACAGCCGGCGCGTCGCCAGGGGGCCGAACAGCGCCAGTGGGGATGGGCGCGCCCGCCTTATTTTAATCAGGTGGGACAGGAGCACCGCGCCGCCCGGGAGCGCGTCGCGCTGCTGGACATGTCGTCATTCGGAAAGATCGATGTGCGCGGCCCCGGGGCGCTGCAGCTCTTGCAGCGCCTGGCCGACAACGATATCGACCGCCCGGTGGGCAGCGTGGTTTACACCCAATTCCTGAACGCACGCGGCGGCATCGAAGCGGATCTGACCGTCACGCGCTGGGGCGCCGACCACTACCGCATCATCAGCGGCACGGCCTTCGTCGCCAGCGACCTCGGCTGGCTGCAGCGCCACCTCCCCGACGATGGCTCCGTTGTGCTGCAAGAGGTCACCCGGGATTGGGCGTGCCTGGCGCTGTGGGGTCCGCGCGCCCGCGACGTGCTGCAGCCGATCGCGACGGACGATCTGTCCAACGAGGCCTTTCCCTTCATGACGGCGCAGCGCATCCGGGTGGAGGGGATGGAGGTCCGGGCGCAGCGCCTCAGCTACGCGGGCGAATTAGGATGGGAGCTATATGTGCGCCAGGAAAACGCCCTACCCTTGTGGGACGCGCTGATGGCG
>JBHHUI010000196.1:0-5807 GCA_046753805.1 Anaerolineales bacterium | reverse complement strand
AGGCTGTCGAGCTGCCCGATCGTCAGCAGCGCGGCGCCCGGCAGGACGGTCTCGCCCGGTTCTACGCTCCGGTTGAGCACGACTCCCTCAACGGACGCCGCGAGCGTCTGGCGGTCGATTTGCAGTTGCAGCAGTTCGGTGACCGCGCGGGCGGCCTGCACCTGCGCCGCAGCCATGGCCAATTGGTCTGCGCGTGGAGGCGCTGCAACCAGGTCCACTTGCGCCTGCGCGGCCCGTACATTGGCCTGGGAAAACGCCACGCGCGCTTCAGCGACGGCCAGCGCGTCGGGTTCCGGACCGTCGCGTACAGCTTCCCAGTCGGCTTGCGCCTGCGCCAGAGCGGCCTCCGCCACGGCCAGGTCGGCTTGCGCCTGCGCCAGGTCAAGTGCGTCCGGCGCGCGCAGCGCCCACGCCAGATTCTCTTCGGCGTCGTCGAGCTGCTTCTGAGCAGCATCGATAGCGTTGGTGTCGCCAATCCCAGACTGTTCGACCTGAATCTCGGCCTGTCGCAGGAGGTGCGCTGCGTCGTCGAAGGCTTCTTGTGCGTCTGCGAGGGTCCAGGGCCGGCCGTCAACCGTGATCGCACGGTTCGGGTCGCAGTTGCGGTCCTCCACGCCGTCCCCGTCGGTATCGGGCACACACTTGGCGATCTGGTCTTGCACTTGCCGCAGGATGTCTTCAAAATCCTGGAAGTTCTGCAGCGCGCGGTCGTATGCGCCGCTCACGACGCCGATGCCGGTCAACTCCTGATTCTGCTGTGCGATGAGCAGTGCTTCGCGCGCGTCGTCTACCCGATCCTGGTAGTACTCAAAGTCCGGCTGCACGACACTGTCGAGCTGCTCCTGGGCGTCTTCGCGCCGTTGCTCCGAACTTGCCAGGGCCGACTTTGCGCTGGCGGCGGAGAGGTCATACTTCTCGAACAGGTCGTCGTACGCCTGCTGCGCAAGCACATTCTCCGGGTTGGCCATCGCCGCCGCCAGGCCGGCCTCTGCCAGCGCCAGATCCTCCGCGCTTGCACCGGCCGCCAGCAGATCGTAGCTGGCCTGCGCGACCTGTAGATTGGCTTCCGCTTGCGCGAGTTGCGCCCGCAGCAGTTCCGCATCAAGTTCCACCAACGGCTGGCCGGCGTGCACGGCATCCCCGGCATCCACCAGAACCGACACGACGCGCCCACCCTGCTCCGGGCCGATGACGACCTCCACCGCTTCGATGGTGCCTGAGGCCATGAGCAGGCCCAGGTCGGCGCGCAGGCTGGCAACCCACCACCCCGTGCCGATGACGATTGCCAGGATGATGACTACCAGGGGGATGAAACGTGCACGTTGGCGCATGAGAACCTCCTGAATTGCTAATCCAACCGCTTGCGAAAACGTAGCGCAGCCGCTGCCATGATGGCCGCCCCGAATATCGCCAGCGCAACGGTTTCCTCGAGTACTGCTGCCGGTCCAACGCCTTTGAGCAACACGCTGCGTGCGATGATGAGGTAGTAACGCAGCGGAACGACGTAGCTAAACCACTGCAACACCCTGGGCATGGCTGCCAGGGGAAAAAAGAAACCCGAGATGAAGATCGTGGGCAGCAGCGTGAACCAACTCAGGAGCATGGCCTCCTGCTGTGTCTTGGCGGTGGTGGAGATAAACAACCCGATCCCCAGCGACGAAAGTAGGAACAACCCCGATAGCCCCAAGAACAGTCCCAGATTGCCCCGGATGGGGATGCCGAACCACAGCGTCCCAACCACCAGGATTTCGAGTGTGTCAAAGAAGGCAATGATTACGTACGGCAGAATCTTGCCGACCACCAGTTCCCAGGAGCGAATGGGGGTAACGATGAGTTGCTCAATCGTTCCGCGCTCGCGCTCACGCACAATGGCCGTCGCGGTGAGCATCGTTGTGAGGAACTGCAGGATCATGCCAATGAGCGCCGGAATCATGAAGTGCGCGCTTTCCAGGTCCGGGTTGTACCAGACCTGCGTGCGCACCTCGACAAGCGGCGTGAGGGCCGCACCCTGCCCGCGCCGGTTGAGTTGTTCCAACAGCAGCGTCGTCGCATGGTTCTGACCAATCTGTACGGCCGCTGCGAGCGCTGTAGAGGCCACCGTTGGATCGGAGCCGTCCAATACAAACGCCACCCGCGCCGTCTGACCACTTGCGACCAGCGCACCATAGTCGGGGGGGATGATTAACCCGGCGCTGGCATCGCCCTGATCCACCAACGTGCGAAGTTCAGCCTCCGAGCCGACCAGATACGAGAACTGGAAGTAATCGGCGGCGCGGTAGGCGTCCAGTAGACGGCGGGAGGCAGCGGAACGATCCTGATCAAAGACCGCCAGCGGTACATTGCGCACGTCGTTCGTGGCCGCGTATCCGAGCAGGAAAAGCTGGACCACGGGGAAAGCGAAGGTGATGTACAGCGTGCGCGGGTCGCGCAGTATTTGGATGAACTCCTTGCGAATAAGGGAAACAAGCCGGGGGTTAATCATTTGATTCCGCCGTTTGCAGCGCGCCGTGCATGAAGATATCCATGATGTCGTCCAACGATCCGCCCTCCTCGGGTAGTGGCAGATCGCGCAGCAGGAGATCGATCATTGCCTGGGATAAGACCATGCCGAAGTAGACGCGGGCGAGCGTCATGGGTGCATAGGGCTTGAACTTGCCCGGCATGGCGAGCAGTTTCTGCACAAAAGCCTGCACGTTGGGGAAGAGGTGCTCGAACAGCGCCGGCACGTGTTGGCCGTCGAATTCGACAAGCTCGATGAATACAAGCCGCAGCAGGCTTTGATCCTTTTCGAGCACACCCAAGATCCGCCGCGCGCCCTCGCGCAACAGGTTCTCCGCGTCGCGCCCCTCGACCTCGGCCAGCAAGGGCGCAATTTGATTGAGCGGGTGTTTGGCCGCGACGACGGCGGTGAAGAGGTCTTCCTTGCTGCCGAAGTGGTTATAGATGCCGCCCAGGGCGATCCCGGCTTCCTGCGCGATCTGGCGCATGGACGCGCCGCTGAAACCTCGGCTGATGAACTGCCGCGCGGCCGCGTCGATGATCACCGCCCGCGTGCGCTCGCCCCGGCTAAGTTCCGACTCCGTCATAAGACCGCCCTCACAATATGAACGAACGTTCGTTTTCGTGTCCATTATGTCGTCAAAGCCTGCGTTGTCATGGGGGAGGAATTCTATTCGCTCTTGACTATAATCTTTCCCTTGACCCGTGCACGCATTGTGCATACAATACACCCATGGGTTACCAGTGGGACGCGGATAAGGCGCGCGTCAATCTGGGCAACCACGAGATCGATTTCGCCGACGCTGTCGGTGTCTTCGAAGATGACTGGGCACTTACCATCAAAGAGGAAATAGTCGAGGGCGAACAGCGTTTCGCCACCCTCGGGATGGATTTTCTTGGGCGCGTGCTGGTTGTGACCTATACCTATCGCGAGGATGACATCCGCCTGATTTCGGCGCGTAAAGGGACGCGGCGTGAACGGAGAACCTATGAGCAAAAAAGAGTTTGATTTCAACAACGCTCAGCAAGGCGCAGTAGTGAAACCGCCATCCGGCAAGACACGTATCACGATCCGACTCGACAGCGACATTTTGAACTGGTTTCGCAACAAGGTGCACGAAGCCGGCGGCGGGAATTACCAAACGTTGATCAATGAAGCCTTGCGTGAGTATGTTCGCCACCAAGACAGCATCTTTGAAGAGACGTTGCGCAAGGTGATCCGCGAAGAGCTACAAACGATCGGCAGGTAAGATCGCTCGTTACCCCTACGTGCTGTGCCAGCCAGCGGCGGACAAGCGGGGCGCTGGCGGTGCTGATGAGGGCTAACGATGCCCCGAATGCCAGCATTCGCGTTGACTCAGACCTGAGCGGGATAGGCCAGAACCAAGAGGTTGTACAGAGGTAATTCCAATGAAGATTCTCGTCCTCGGCGCTGGGATGCAGGGCCGGGCTGCGCTGCACGATCTGGCGCGTAGTCCTGATGTTTCGCACGTCATCGCCGCCGATGTCGACACTCGAGGCGCTGCCGACTTCGTCGCGACGCTTGGCGCCGACAAGATCGCCTTTGAGACGGTGGACGCCACTGAACATGACCGCGTGGCAGCGCTCATGCGCGAGTGCCACGCGGTCATCGATCTACTACCCACCCGTTTCAGATCGGATATGACGCAGCTGGCGGTCGCCAATGGCGTCCACCTTGTCAATGCCTCCTATGCCACGCCACAGGACGAGGCGCTGGCAGCGGAGGCGGCTGCGCGCGGCTGCGCGGTCCTGCCAGAGTTCGGACTCGACCCCGGTATCGACATCGTAATGGCCGCCGCTGCGCTCGCCGCGTTTGACGAAGTCTCGGCGTTTCTCAGCTACGGGGCGGGCATCCCCGAGCGAAGCGCCGCGAATAACCCATTGCAGTACAAGATTTCGTGGAGTTTTGCCGGCGTGCTGGACTCATACCAGCGCCCGGCACGGTTGCTGCGCGATGGGCAACCCCTCGAACTCGCCCGCGATCAGGTATTCGATGCGGACAATACCCACTCTGTGGAGGTTGAAGCGCTCGGAACGCTAGAGGCGATTCCGAACGGCGATGTGACGCCCTTCCTGAAGCGGTTTGGGCTTGGCGACACCGTGCGCGAAGCCGGGCGCTTCAGCCTACGCTGGCCCGGACATGCAGCATTCTGGAGCAAGATGGTTGCTCTGGGCTTTTTGGATGACACACCGCTTGCGATAGGCGACGCCCACGTCTCGCCGAGACAATTCGTCCACGACTTGCTTGCGCCGCAATTGCAGTACGGGGCCGGCGAACGCGACATCGCCCTCGCGCGAGTCGAAGTGGAAGGCCGCAAGAACGACTCGCGCAAGCGCCTGATTTACCAGGTCATCGACCGGCGCGATCTGGAGACGGGGCTGCTGGGCATGCAGCGCACGGTGGGCTACACTGCGAGTATCGGCGCCCAAATGATCCTGCGCGGCGACATCGCAGAGCGCGGCTTGCTCTCCCCCGCGACGGATGTGCCCACGGCGGTATTTTTCGACGAATTGCGCAAGCGCGGCATCGCTGTTGAACGCACCGAGCTGCCTGCCGATTGATGGATAAATCCTAATTCGATCGGGACAAACGATCTATTTCAGATCAACACAGGCATCCGCGTCCGGCAACCGCCATCAAACCGCAGCGAGCGCCGCCCCAACGCCCTGTCCCAGTTGCACCGGGTAGCCCAGGTCGTGTAGTGTGCGCTCCAGCGCGGCCAGCGCCATTTCAACATACATCGGCTGCGCCATGTGCCCCATGTGGCCGATACGCACTACCTTGTGTGCCAACTCCTTCAACGAACCTGTGATCGCGAGCCCGTACGTCTCGCGCATATGAGCGATGATTTGCTGCGGCGTGAATCCCTCGGGCGCGGCGAACGCCGTGACGCAGGTGGACATGATTTCTTCGCGCGCCGGCCACAGTTCTAACCCGAGCGCCTGTACACCGGCGCGGCACATGCGGGCGGCTTGGGCGTGGCGTTCGAAGCGATTCTCCAAGCCTTCTTCGAGCACCATGGTCAGCGCCTCGTTCACCGCGTTGATCTGCGCCACAAAAACCGTGAACGGGAAGCGGCGCTGTTCCATCCAAATCTCTTTCCAATCGAGTAGGCTCAGGTAGCCTTTGCGCAGCGGCGTTGGGTGGGCGCGCATGGCTTCCCACGCGGGGTCGCTCACAGCCATGAGCGCCGATCCGGGCGCAGCGCCCAGGCATTTGTGCGGGCCGGCGACGCAGATATCCACGCCCCACTCGTCCACCGGCGTCGGTAGCCCCGAAAAAGACG
>JBHHUI010000195.1:0-5817 GCA_046753805.1 Anaerolineales bacterium | reverse complement strand
TCGAGCCTGGAATGGAGATGCTCACGCCCCGCATGAGGGCCGACGAATTCAGGCCGAGAACCTGCCCGCCCACGCCGACGAGCGCGCCGCCTGAAAACCCGGGATACATGACCACGTCCGTTTGCAGGTAGCGATCGATCTGCCCGCCGGCATGCGTGCGCCACACACCGCCGAGCGCGCTGATGACGCCCAACGTGGCCTGCACGGTCTTGCCGGGCCGCCCCAACGCCAGCACCAGATTGCCCACCGCGAAGTCGTCCAGTGAGGCCCAACTCGCCGCCGTCAGGCCATCGGCGTCCGAACGCAGCACGGCGATGTCCGTCGCCGGATCGCGGCCCGCAACGGAGCCTGTGGCCAGCGACCCATCGGGCAAACCGATCTCAATGCCTTCGTCGCGGCGAACCACATGGTTCGCGGTGAGAATGACGCCATCAGCCGACCATACAACGCCGGAGGCTGGAACGCGCCGCCGGCCGGCGACGCGCACCAGGCTTGCCCCGGCCGTGGAGGCGATGCCTGCGAGTTCGCTTGAAAGTTCTTCTAATACCGCTGCCATAATGTTCCTCTTGAGAGACCCTCGGCGACAAGCCGCAGCACTTCTAGCTCGCGCGGAGTCAGCGGTTCGACCGGCTCTCCACGATGAGGATTCTCAAATAACGGATAGGATTCGGCCAGCGCCAGATCGATGATTGCCATGCCCGCCATCAAGCCGGCAATGGCGGTTTCCACCGCTTCCGGGGCGGCGTCCCGCAGCAAGATGCCCCGCGCGCCGGCCCGCCATGCCATTGATGCGGCTTCGTCGACAGGCGCGAGCGCGAGCACCGGAACGCCGGCCTCAACGATGTCAGCCAACACCCCAACGGCGGTGTCCGCATCCCAGCCGAGATCGAAGACGATGACATGCGGATCGTAGCGGTCGATTTCAGCCGCCGTCAACGCCGCGACCTGGCCGACGATGTCCAGCTCCGCGCGCTCCCTCAGGAGCGCCGCCAATCCGGCTCGGGCAAGGGTTTCTTCGGCGACAACCAGTACCCGCGTGGCGGCCACCGATTAGACCAATGAGACTCCGGCGCCGGTCGCACTCGACGCGCGCGCCGCATCTACGACCTGTTGCAAATGCAGGCCCTGTTCAAAATCGGCCGCGGGAGCAAGCGCCGCCGTGTCACCCTCGCCCAGAACGCGCTGCAACGCGCGACCCAACGCGACCGTTCCGCGCGCAAATTCGCCGGCGGTCACTCCCTGCGGCAGAGCGATATCGTCGGGGCCGCCAACCAGTTCTGGCTCGGACCCTCCCGGCCCCAGGCGATACAGATACTCGCCATCGAGTTGAAGCGCTCCTTCCGCACCGGTCACCGTCACATGATGGCGGTCGGGACCCGGCGTGACCGTGCTCATGACGGCGACGCCGCTAACGTCGTCTCCAAAACGCAGCTGCATGGTGCAGTAATCATCGGCGGTGACGGGTCGGGTTTTGCCTTCCACGTCCCGGCGCGGCGTGACGAACGTTCGCAGGTCGGCGTTGACCCGCGTCACGGGGAGATCGAGCAGCCACGTAAGCGTGTCTATCAGGTGACTACCCAGTGCACCAAGGATTCCGCCGCCCGCAGCCTGATCGGACCACCAGGTCCACGGGCGCGCAGGTTCCAGGCGCGAGCTGCTCGTCCAGCCCGTCTCAACATGCAACAGCCGTCCTACTGCACCGCCGGCAATCATTTCGCGCATGCGCTGGCGCAACGGCAGGAACCGCAACTCGTGATCGATGAGAGCCAATTGGTCGGGGCGTGCGCGCGCGGCTGCGTACATGGCCTCGGCCTCGGCGGCGTTGAGCGCAGTTGGCTTCTCGCACAGCACGTGTTTGCCCGCTTCAAGGGCGGCCACGGCTGCCTCGGCGTGCAGATACGGGGGCGTCGTGATGCTGACCAGATCGACATCCGCGCGTTCGATCACACGCCTGTGGTCTGCGGAATAAAAAGGGATGTCAAGCTCGTGGGCGACGCGGGCAGCCTTTTCCGGCGTGCGCGCGCCCAACGCTGTAATCTCCATTCCGGCCAGACGAAAGCACGGCGCCTGGATGCGCGTGCCCCAACCAGTGCCAAGGATGCCAATGCGAACAGTCATGGTGATTTGCCTTTGGCGGCATGAGCGACGGCGAGCACAGCCGGATCGAACAGGTCCATGCGAATTATTCCGTTTTCTCGCCGGAGGCCGGGACGAAATGAAGTCATGCGCCTAACCTATTCGTCGCCTGCGGCGCGTTCCAACAGCGCCCGCCGGATCGCGCGCACGGTATGCGCCCGCCCCAGCGTGGCGTACGCTCCCAACTCATATTCGAGCGACAACACGGGCAATTCAAAGCCGCCCAACTGCACCCACCTGCGCTGCGCCGTCAAATCGGGCGGCGACTCCCAGGTTCCCGCAGCGAGTCGCTTTTCCACGTCGCCCATGATCTCGACCGTAACCGCCTCGATCTCCAGCGCGCCATAATGAGAGCGGATATTCGCAGCGGCTGAGAATTCCACCGGCCGCACGACCCGGCCCGGAAAAAGAGCCGCGATTGCATACGCACCGAGTCGGTCGGACTGGACATCGATGTCGTGCACGTCCACCGCCACGCCCTGCGCCGCAAGACCGGTACTGCCCGTTACAGCCCAGACGACATCGGCGTCTGACAGGCGTTCGCAAAGCAGCTGCAATACGGGCAAATGCGTCCCGGGGACGCACATTGCGGAACTACTCATAGGCGGGGCGCGCGACCCACGAGCGCCCACACGCGGTGCGGGACGAGTAGCGGATCACCTGAGAAGTTGCGTGCGAGCATGGCGGCGTGATCCCGGTCAAACGCGGCGACGGCCTCCTCCGCAAGACTCGCCGCGATGCCGGCGCTCGCCCGAATGCGTCCGCGCCACGCCGCATGGCTGTAGGGTTGGGCTACGTCGAATGAGAAAGTTTCCAGGTCCACAAACCCCGCTCCGGCGGCGTCGGCCAGCCATGCGGGGTACAGACCCGCGCCGCCGTGCATCGTCCAGCGTGGATTGTACCGCCGGATCAGGTCTTCGGTGGCCGCAACTACGTTGCCCGGCAGCGGTATCCAATCGAAGTGGGCGATGACAAGCCAACCGCCCGGCGCGAGCATCCGACGCGCTTCGGCGGCAGCCGCCGGGCGGTCGAACCAGTGCCAGCACTGTCCGGCTGCAAACACCTCAAAGGCGCCCGCCGCCGCCGGAATGTGCTCCGCCGCACCCACTACCCGCGCATACGAGGACCCATCACTTGGATCGCGGGCAGCCCCCGCGCGCAAGAGCGCCGCCGAGATGTCCGTCGCGACGACCTGGCAGCCCCGCCGGGCGAAGCCGCGCGCTAGCGCGCCGGTGCCGCTGCCCACGTCGAGCACACGCTGCCCCGGCGCGCCGAGGCCGAACCCGGACAGCCGTTCGAATAGCGCCTCGGGAAAACCGGCCCGGTGGCGACTGTAGTCCGCCGCCGTCAATCCAAAATCGATTTCCATGGATTCCTTTCTGACACAAGCGCGCAGAGTCGCAGAGCGGATTCGCAACTGACCCGGCAGACCTGGGAGGCCTGCGTTTGGCATTTGTGGGTTGTGGACGCAATGGCGAAAGGGCAACATTGCGTCTCGGCGTCCCAGTCTTCACCTTTAGGAGTTCCGCAGTTCTTGGTCTCGATACGCCCCTGACGGGGCTACTCGACCAGCGAACTGCGGCAAAACGGGTCTCGATACGGCCTGTCAGCCTACTCGACCAGCGTTTTGCCGCCTTCTGTAACGTCAACTGCGTAACTCCTAACCTTATATGCCTGTGAGGTCCGGCTCGACATGCCGCCGGAACTGGGTGACATACAGGTTGGCGTACAGCCCCCCCTGCGCGAGCAGCTCGCCGTGAGTGCCGCGCTCCACCAAACGGCCGTCGTCCATCACCAGGATCACATCGGCGGCCAGGATGGTCGAGAGCCGGTGCGCGATGACGAGGCTCGTGCGCCCCGCGAACAGGGGCTTGAGTGCATCCTGGATCAAGGCTTCCGATTGCGAATCAAGCGACGAGGTCGCTTCGTCGAGGATGAGAATGCGTGGGTCTTTCAGAATGACGCGCGCGATGGCGACGCGCTGTTTTTCGCCGCCGGAGAGCCGGTACCCGCGCTCGCCCACGACGGTGTCGAAACCCTCCGGCAAACCGGCGACGAAGTCGTAGATGTTCGCAACCCGGCAGGCAGCTTCCAGGTCCGCTTGCGAGGCGTCCGGGCGGGCGTACAGGAGATTGGCGCGGATCGTGTCATGGAACAGGTACGTTTCCTGCGTGACCATACCGATCGCCGCCGCGAGCGAGCCAAGCGTGGCGTTGCGCAGATCAACGCCGTCCACGCTGATGCTCCCTTCGGTCGGATCATAGAGGCGCGGCACGAGGTAGGTAATCGTCGTCTTACCAGCGCCGCTCGGCCCGACGAGCGCCGCCAGTTGACCGGGTTCAATATCGAAGCTCACATCGCGCAGCGCCCATTTCCGGCCGGCGGCAAGGGAGTATTCCGGCAGCCGTCCATCGGGGCCGATATCCCCCTGCCCGCCGCGCCAACGCCGCTGCGATGCGAGTCGCACGACCTGCTCGTTTCCGTTGCCCCCGTGTCCGTCCGGCGGCGCGCCGTCACGCTGCAGGAACGATCCGGTAGGCCCCGCATAACTGAATGAGACATGGTCAAACCGCACGCGACCGGCGACATTCTCAAGGCGCACTGCGCCGGGCCGGTCGGCGATCTCTACTGGCAGATCAATCACTTCGAAAACACGCTCGAAGCTCACCATCGAGGTAGCGAAATCGACGCGCGCATTTACGAGCGCAGAGATCGGTCCATACAACTGCCCGAGATACGCGGCAAACGCCACAATCGTGCCGATGGTGAACACGTCGCGTAAGACGAGGTGGCCGCCCGCCCAGAACACCAGCGCCGTGCCGACCGCACTGATCAGGCCCAGCCCCATGAAGAACCAGCGCCCCACCACGGCCTGGCGCACGCCGACATCGCGCACGGCTTCGCTGCGGTCCCGGAACCGATCGAGGTTCTCGCGCTCGCGCCCGAAGATTTTCATGAGCAGCGCGCCGTTCACGTTCAGGGTTTCGTTCATGAGCGCGCTCATGCGTGCGTTCATGTCCATCTGATCGCGCGTGATCTCGCGCAGCACGCGTCCCACCCGCCGCGCCGGCAGGATGAACAGCGGCATGATCAGGATACTCAGCAGCGTCAGCCGCCATTCCAATGAGATCATGATCGCGAGCGTAGCGACAACCGAGATGATGTTGGTCACAATGTTGATGAGCGTGCCCGTGATGGCGCGCTGCGCGCCCACCACATCGTTGTTCAGCCGCGCCATGATCTCGCCCGTCTTCGTGTGCGTGTAGAAACGCAACGACATGCGCTGCATATGGTCATAGAGCGCCTGGCGCAGGTCGCAGATAAGTCCTTCACCCATGCGCGCGCTGGCATAGCGCTGCGCCACGCCAATCAACCCGGTGAGGAGCGGCACGGTGATCATCGCCACGGCGAGCCAGTTCAACTCGACCAGGTCACGACCGGGGAGCGTCGTGTCAATCAGACGACGGTAGATGAGCGGCGGTGCAAGCTGGATAATGCTGGTCAGCGCAATCGCCGCCAGCACGAAGAAAATCTGGCGGCGATACGGTTGCGCGTAACTGTAGACGCGCCGCAGCAGCATGCGCGTCACATCCGGCTGACCCTGGTCCTCGTCGTAGCGCATGAAGTGCCACCAGCCGCCTCCACCACCACCATGTCCAAAATACATTCTTTACCAGTTCC
>JBHHUI010000194.1:0-5830 GCA_046753805.1 Anaerolineales bacterium | reverse complement strand
ATTGGCCAGCGTCTCTGTATTGTTGACAACGGTCGGCTGCTGGTACAAGCCGCGGTCGGCCGGGAATGGCGGCTTAATGCGCGGCTGGCCCAGCTTGCCCTCGATAGACTCGAGCAGCGCTGACTCTTCGCCACAGATGTATGCGCCCGCGCCGAGGTGGTTGAACACCTCCAGGTCAAAGCCCGTACCGAAGATATCCTTGCCCAGCAGGCCGCGCGCGTGCAGCTGCGCGATCTTGTCCTGGAGCACGGCGACCAGCTCCCAAAACTCGCCACGGCAATAGTTGTACGCAACATTCGCCTGCGCAGCGTAGGCTGTGATCATCAGGCCTTCCAAGAACTGGAAGGGGTTGCGCTCCAAAATCTCGCGGTCTTTAAACGTACCCGGCTCGGACTCGTCTGAATTCGCGACCACATAGCGCGGGAAGCGATCGGGGGTCAGAAATGACCACTTGACGCCCGTCGGAAAACCCGCGCCGCCGCGCCCGCGCAACCCGGACGCCTTGACCACGTCGATGACTTCCTGTGCCTTCATCTGCGTGACGACTTTCTTGTACGCTTCGAAGCCGCCATGCTTAATGTAGACATCGAGGTCAGCGATGTGCTCGCAGCCGGGTTCTCTGTGGCGCAGGATGCGCAGGGTCTCAGTCATCAGTGATCAGTCAGCAGCATTCAGTGAGCTTCGAGATTAGTCCGTTGCAGCGGCGGCCGCGTCGCGGAGTTCGGCGACAAGCGCTTTCACCGAGTCAAGCGTCTGGTTCTCGTGATAAAAAATGCCTTCGCCGTTTTGCAACTGGAACATGGGCGCCCGGTGGCAGGCCGCCAGACACATCACATGCTCGACAGTGAACATGCCGTCTTCGGTCGTGCCGCCCGCTTCCACGCCCAGGTGCTCGCACACCTGCTCCGCGAACTTGTCCGCCCCGCGCAGCGCGCACGGCAAATCGGTGCAGATCTGGATGCGGTGCTTGCCCTCGGGCTTGTCGTAGTATAGCGTGTAAAACCCGACGATGGACGCGACCTGGGTCGGCTCGATCTCGCACACTGCAGCCACTTCATCCAGCGCATCCGGCGTAAGATGACCGTATTCTTTTTGCGCCAGGAACAGCAACGGCATGACCGCCGACCGTTTCCGGTCGGTGGGATAACGCGCCAGAACCGCCTCAATCTCTTTAGCGTATTTGTCGACGAGCAACGAAAACTCCGGCTGGATATTTAGCGATCGATGTCGCCCAGCACGATGTCAATCGAGCCGATGGCGGCGACAAGGTCGGCCACAAGATAGCCCTGCGAAATGTCGGGCAATGATTGCAAGTTTAAGAATGACGGCGTGCGGAAGTGAACGCGCCGGGGCTTAGGTCCGCCGTCGCCCACCAGATAGCAGCCCAGTTCTCCGCGCGGCGATTCGGTCGCCGCGTACACTTCAGCGTCCGGCGCGGAGAACCCCTCGGTCCACAACTTGAAGTGGTGGATGAGCGCTTCCATGCTCTTGCTTAACTCCGAGCGCGGCGGCGGAGCGACTTTGCGGTCGGCGGTCATGACCGGCCCGGGCTTCAATCGCCCGACGGCCTGTCGAATGATCTTGATCGACTCGCGGAATTCGCGCATGCGCACGCGGTAACGTGCATACACGTCGCAACCGTCCTCAAGCGGCACATCGAAATCATAAGTCTCGTAACCGCAATAGGGCATGGCTCGGCGCACGTCGTAGTTAACGCCGGAGCCGCGCAAGGTCGGGCCGGTGCAGCCGATCGCGAGCGCATAGTCCGGCTCAAGGATGGCTACGTCTTTCGTTCGCGCCAGGAACAGCGGGTTCTTGGTCAGCAGCCGTTCGTAATCGTCCAGTTTGGCTGGCAGGTAGTCCAGAAAATCGTTCACGGCCGGCACGAACGCGGCGGGCACGTCACGCCATACACCGCCGGGGCGGATGTAAGATGTCATCATGCGCTGACCGGCGATCATCTCAAAGATATCGAGAATGCGCTCGCGTTCGCGGAAGCAATACAGCAGCATGCTGCTGGCATTCAGGTCAATGCCGGAGGTACCCAACCAGACCAGATGTGAGGCGATGCGCTGCAATTCAGCGCAGATGACGCGCAACACCTGCGCCCGCTCGGGCACTGCAACGCCGACCAGTTTCTCAACGGCCAGGCAATATGTAAGGTTGTTGCCCAGATTGTTGAGATAGTCCATCCGGTCGGTCATGACGAGCGCCTTCAGGTACGTCTTGGCCTCCATGTTCTTCTCGATGCCGGTGTGCAGGAAGCCGATGTCGGGCATGCAGTTGATGACTTCCTCGCCGTCGAGCTCGAGCATGAGCCGCAGAACGCCGTGCGTGCTGGGATGCTGCGGTCCGAGATTGAGCAGCACCGTCTCGCCCGTCTCGGCGCGTTCCGAGAACAGGTGTTTAAGTTCGTCTACCGTGGCTTCGAGTTCGCGTACCTGGGTCATGTTTCGTGATGCGTAATTACGGATTACAAATTACACTTTACGACTCTGCGTACTTTTTTCGCTTATCAATCTCTTCCTTGTTAAAGGAAAACTGCACTTCTTCGTACCCCAATGGATAGTCTTTACGGTGGGGGTGACCTTCCCAATCCGCCGGCATGAGAATACGCCGTAAGTCGGGATGATCGACAAACCGAATGCCCATCAGGTCGTAGGCTTCACGCTCCTGCCAGTTGGCCGACGGCCAGATAGCGCTGACGGTATCGACTTCGGGCGCCTCGCCCGGCAGGAATACCTTCAGCCGGAGGCGAGTGTTGTGTTGCATGGCAAACGGCAAATACGACACGGCGAAGCGCGGTTCGTCCGGCCAGTAATCGACGGCTGCCAGGTCTGCCAGCACCGTGTACGCTAATGCCCCGTCGTCGCGCAGCAGCCGGCACACGTCCAGCAGCGCTCCAGCGCGCAGCACCACGGTCGTCTCTCCACGGAACTCTTTTACGTCTTGGACGGCTTCGGGATACGCGCTGCGGATGGCGGCGATGGTTGTCTCGATATGGTTCAATGTGAAGTCATTGGAGACTGGAGATTAGAGATTGACCTGTACGAAATCTCCAATCACCAACCTAAAATCCCTGATCTCGACTAGGCCCAATCAGTGAGCTTTTCGCGCTTGACTTTCTCGTGCAACTTCATCATCCCGTCGATGAGCGCTTCTGGGCGCGGCGGACAGCCGGCGACGTACACATCCACCGGTACAACTTCGTCCACGCCTTGCACCAGCGCATAATTATTGAAGACGCCCGTGCAGGAAGCGCAGTCGCCCATCGATATCACCCATTTCGGGTCGGGCATCTGGTCGTATAGCCGCCGCAGCACTGGCGCCATCTTGCGCGATACACGGCCGGCCACAATCATCAGATCGCTCTGGCGTGGCGAGGCACGCATGAGTTCCATGCCGAAGCGGCTCATGTCGTAAGAGGCAGCCTGCGTCGCCATCATCTCAATTGCACAGCACGCCAGCCCGAACAGCATCGGCCACATGGCGCGCGTGCGACCCCAATTGACCGCCTGCTCCAACGTCATGGTAGCGATGCCCATATTGCCGAGCTTTTGTTCGAGACCCATACCGCTACTCCCAGTCCAGCGCGCCGCGCTTCCAAACGTATGCGTAGCCCACCAGCAAAAAAGCAACGAACACGAACATCTCGATCAACCCAAACATACCGAGCCGCTTGAGCGACACTGCCCACGGCAAGAAGAAGATTACTTCAATATCAAATAGGATGAAGAGTACTGCAACCAGGTAAAACCGAACCGGGATGCGGCGGATAGCTGGGCCCACCGGCACCATGCCGGATTCATAGGGCATGGACTTCACGTCCGACGGACGGCGCGGTCCGAGCAAATGACCGAGCGCGACCACAAGTATCGCCAGTACAACCGATACCCCAAGCATGATTGCAATTGGGAGATAGTCACGTATCAGTTGATCAGGCGGCATGCAGCGCCTCCCCTCGGGGACAGTCTGTGTATTTTATCACAAGGCTGGGAAACGCGTCAAAACGCGCGGTGCAGCGTGCAGTTACGATTCGTTCGCTTGTGCCGGCATTATTCAGCCGAGGTAATCACGGAGCTGTCGGCTGCGGGTTGGATGGCGCAGCTTGCGCAACGCCTTGGCCTCGATCTGGCGGATGCGTTCGCGCGTCACGTTAAAATGGCGCCCCACTTCTTCGAGTGTGTGATCCTGCCCGTCGTTCAGGCCGAAGCGCATCTCCAGAACTTCGCGCTCGCGAGGGGCGAGTACGCTCAGGGCGCTGTGCACCTGTTCGCGCAGCAATTGCCGGTTGGCCGAATCGACCGGACCGGGCAGCGTTTCGTCTTCGATAAAGTCCCCGAGCAGGCTGGCGTCCTCATTGCCGACGGGCGAGTCAATCGAGACGGGCTCCTGCGACACGCGGATAATGCGGCGCACCTTCGCAGCCGCGCGACGCAACGCACGTTCAAGCTCCGGCGTGAGCGGCTGATCTTCTTTCCACGCGGCCCGAATGGCTTCAGCATCCGGCGGTTCGACCATGTCCATCTCGACGGCCAGCTCTTCGGTCGTCGGGTCGCGCCCATATTTTTGTGTGAGCTGGCGTTGCACGCGCATCAACCGATTGATGGTTTCGACCATGTGAACCGGGATGCGAATGGTGCGAGCCTGGTCGGCGATTGCACGGCTAATGGCTTGCCGGATCCACCAAGTTGCGTAGGTGCTGAATTTGAACCCTTTGGTGGGATCGAACTTTTCCACTGCACGGAGCAGGCCGATGTTGCCTTCCTGAATCAGGTCCAGGAATGAAATACCACGCCCCACATAACGCTTGGCAACACTCACCACCAGCCGCAGATTGGCGCGGATAAGCGCTTTGACGGCTTCATCCGAGCGGCGGTGCACCGCCGCCAACTCGGCTTCGATCAGATCGTCGTCCGGTAACCACGACTTGAACTTGCGCTTGGTGGGCACTGAGGGCTTGTTCTCAACCGCCCGGGCAATCTCGGTCTGGGTTTGAGCCGGCAAAACATAGAGCGTGCGGAACACGGAAAAAGCATCCCGCGCCACGGCTGTCCATTCCGGGTCCTGCCCCCAGCGACCGTTGTCCAGCCACGAACGAATGTAGGAGGGCTTGTCGGCGGCCCAGGAGTACCGTAAGTTCTGTGCTTCCAGCACAAGGAAGCCCAGGTCGGCGACTTGCTCGCCCAACCGGTCTGTTTCGTGCAGCAGGCGCTTCCAGGTTTTGGAGAGATCAGCCCACAGGTCGAGCAACAGTTCGCGACCACTGCGGCCGTTTTGGACGGTGAGCTCGTCATGCATGACGGCCGCTGCAATCTGGGTGGAGAGCCAGAATTCCTGCTCGGGTTCCAGCAGATCGACCTGGCCGATCTCCTTCAGATACATGCGTACCGGATCGTCATCGAGATCGAGCGGCGCCTTTACCTTTGCCGGCGCTGGCGGTTCAGCTTCCGCCTGCTTGTCCCCATGTTCGGAGGCGAGTTCAAGCAGCACTTCCGTCGGCGGCTCGCCGGTATTTGCAAGCGCTTCCTCGCGTGAACGCATGGGGGTTGCTGCGACCAGGGAATCGACCTCGATTGCCTCTTCGTCGAGGTGGGATGCGGCCTTTTTGCTGCTCGCCATTTCTTACGGTGCTCTAAGAAACTGCCAGTCCGCTAGCCATTTTTTCGCGCCGCGACTTCTTGCTCAGTGCGCGGTCAATACGCTGCAGGGCCGCCACTTGCGCTACGATCTCATCTTGCAGCGCTTCGTCTGCGCCGACGCCTAGCGCATCCTGCGCGGCCTGCTGCAGGAACCGCACAACCATGTCGAAGCTTTCGTAAGGATGGTG
>JBHHUI010000193.1:0-5831 GCA_046753805.1 Anaerolineales bacterium | reverse complement strand
TTCGTGGATAACATGGAGCTGCTTGCAAGCGCTCCCCCAAGTTTTGGATGCGCCCCCTCTAGCTTGCGTCCGATCCGGGTTCGCATTTGACCACATCGCACAACAGAGCCTTGTAGACGGGGAAGCCGGAGATGGGATCGCGATTCTCAAAATCCGTCAGTTCGTTGACATTAGCACACTGCCATTCTGGCGGGCCGAGTGGACCGCCGCCGCCCATATTGACCTCCACCACACCCGGGAGGATATCTTCGCCGACGCAGGCCTGGAAGATTACCCGCCCGCGCGGGGATACGACCGCCACTCTATCGCCATCTCTGATTCCACGTTGCGCGGCATCTTGCCGATGGAGGATCACCTGCGGCTCCGGGCGCCTGGACAGCAAGGTGGGGATATTGTGATGCTGCGAGCGAAAGTCTGATTGCACGCGAGCGCCGGAATTGAACACAAGCGGGTATTCGCGCGCCAGGCCCGGCGTTGCCAGCGGCCCCTCCACCGGCTCAGTGTACACTGGCAGCGGATCGTAGCCATGGCTGCGCAGCCAGACGGACGAAATCTCGAACTTGCCGGTGGGGGTTTCAAAGCCCGGATCGCCATCGCGGCGCAATTCGCCGGTTTCGTACTTTCGGTAGCGCATTGGCGGAGTCGGGTAGGCCAACCCCGCCGGACACGCGCGCAGGTCCTTCAGGCACGCGCCAGTGCCCTCGAACGCCGCTTCCACCAGAGCCTGCTCCGACTGCGGCCAGAGATGACCATAGCCCAAGTGCTCCGCCAGTTCTGCAAAGATCAGATAATCGTTGCGCGCTTCTCCCGGCGGGTCGATCACGCGCCGCCGCAACTGTACATAGTCACCGTGCTGCATGTAAGACTCGATTTCGAACCCCGTAGCGGCCGGCAATAGCAGGTCGGCGTAGGCCACATCGGCGGTCGGGAAGCGGTTGACGATGACCAGAAAGTCGAGCGCGCTGAGCGCGCGCCGCCACAGCGCCGGGTTGGGCCAGGCCGTCAGCAGCGACGAGCCGCTGACGATCAGAGCGCGCACCGGATAGGGCTTGCCCTCCAGAATAGCACGCGGGAGCAGCGTGGCGTGGGCCTCGCGGCGCAGTTCGTAGTAGATCGGATATTCAGCCGCACCGATCGGGGGTGGCGCATCTGCCGGAGCCTCGGTTGTGATCCGGTTGAGCTTCAGACGACCGGGCATCTGGAATTGCTTTCCGCCCGGAACATCGAGGTGACCGCCCAGCGCCTGCAACGTCAGCACCGCCCGAATCGCCTGCACCCCGCTGTTGGAATATTCCAGGCCGCTGTACATCCGCAGCGCACAGCCGCGCGCATGACCGACGGCGCGCCCCAACTCGCGCACGGTTTCAGCCGGCACCCAAGTGATCCGCTCCACTTCTTCGGGCGTAAATTCCGTCACATAGGCCGCCAGGTCTTCAAAGCCGTAGGTCCAGTGTTCGACAAAGCGCCGATCGTATAACTCTTCTTCGATGAGCACATGGATTGCGCCGAGCGCCAGCGCGCCATCGGTGCCGGGACGGATACCGATCCACTCGGTGCCGGTGGCGCGCGCGGTTTCACTGCGACGGTGGTCGATGACCATCACGCGCGCGCCGCGCCTCTGCGCCGCGCGAATGCGGCGCACGTTGATCGGCGGCGAATCCGTGGCTGGATTCTCACCCCACACCAGGATCAGATCGGCGTTCTCGATATCCTCGTACAAGTTGCACATGTAGTCGCCGAAGCAGGCGCGCGGGGCGATCATGCCGTACGAGACATAGCAAAGCGCGCCGACGCCCGTCGTGTTCGGGGAGCCAAACGGGAATAATACGGCATTGGCCGAAGACTCGACCGTTCCAGCCGGCGAGAAGGCTTCGTTCAAGCCGAATTCGAAGTTACCCCGCCCGGTACACACACATACTGCTTCAGGCCCATACCGGGCGGCGATTTCGCGCAGGCGGGCGACCATGGTTTCGTACGCAGCGTCCCAGGTGATGCGCTCGAATGTGGCCTCTCCGCGCGGACCCGTGCGGCGCTGCGGGTAAAGCAAGCGGTCGGGCGAATAGACAATCTCGCGCGCGCAGACTCCGCGCGGGCAGACAATTCCGACCGGATGGCCTTTGATGGGCGTCAAGCGGTCGATGCGACCGTCTACGAGATGCACATCTACGCCGCAGCCGGCGGAACACACGCCGCAGATGCTGGTGATGGTATCGGTCGCGGGCGCGTTCGTCGATGTCACTGTCCATTCACTCCGGTGGACATCACAGTACACGTTCGATCGCGGCGTCTACCGTTGCAGATAGCATGGTGGGTTGATGGTCGTCGAGAATCGCTACCGTGCGCTGGCGGACGCGGGCGCGTGTATCGCGGGCGCCAGCTGCTTCCCACGGTTCCAGTCGCCGGCGGTCGAAGAGTTGCGGCAGCCACAATTCACGCCAGTGCGCCATGCTATGGTCGTGGCTCAGGAATTCACCGCCGGGACCGACCGCGCCCACCACATCCACTGCCAGCGCCTCGTCGTCGAGCCGCACGCCCGCTGCGAAGCGGCGCGTCTGGGAGATGATTTCGCTCGTCAGCACAATCATTTCCGGCGAGCCGGTCAAACCGCTCTCCAGATAGCCTACATCGTGGTTCAGATTGGTGCGCGCCAGCAGCGCCGTCATGACGGCAAACTGCGCATCGGCTGCGGCTTGTTCATCCGGTAATTTACTGTCTGAATGGCCGGCATAACCCCATACCGGCAAATTATAGAAGCGGCCCATTTCGGCCGCCAGTACGCGCGCCAGTTGGAACTCCGGCGCGCCGTAGACGCTGATCATTTCCTTCATGTCGAGATGGTGCACGCCGTGACCATACAGAAAGGGCGCGCCGGGATTCTGAAGTTGGTGCAGCACCAGGCTGCTCAGCACCTCAGCGTTGCCAAGCGCAACTGCGCCGGCGACGGTAATCGGCGCCGTGCCGCCCATCATCGGCGCGGGCGAATGCGTCACGGGGATGCCGTGTGCGGCGCAAAAGAGCAGCTTGTCGGTGGCCTCTGTCGAATGCAAGAGCGGAGAAGTCGGCTCCGAGTACAGCAGCAGGTTCGGGAATTGCCGCCGAAGATTCTCGCCGCCGGCGGCTGCGTTCGCCATAGCGGTAATGGCCGTAATGTCCGCCAGGTCGTCGCACACGAACACAATGGGTTTGCGCGTGTTGCGCAGCATCGCTGCGAATTGCGCGCGGTACGCCATCGGAGGCGGCACGTCGCGCGGAATACCGATCGACATAACGAAATCAATCTCGGGCAGCGCGTCGCAGACGCGGATGCAGTCGGCGACATCGGCAACTTGAAAATCGCGCCGCACACCGCTGCGCGGATCAAGATAGCGCAGCGTATCGGAACCGGGTCCGAAGTACACGCCCGCGCCGTCCAATCGGATGGCGACGCGGTCTGAGCCGGTGTGATACAGGTTAAAGCTTGCCGGCGCGCTCGAAAGCGCACGGTCAATGAGCTGCGGCCCGATCCGCACACGCTCGCCGTCGACGGCTGCTCCGGCTTTCCGCAACAGTTGCACCGCAGCGGTGTGATACACCTCCACGCCGGTCGTCTGCAGGATTTCACACGCGGCGGCGTGGATACGCTCGCAATCTGCTTGCGCAAGCATGTTCAGGCGCGGTCGGACGCGGTGCGCCTCAGGCAGTGCGGCGGCGCGCTCCATCGTTGCGCGGCGACCCCGGCGATGGCGGCGCGCGCCGGAGCGTCTGTGGGTGGATGCTCTCATAGTAGCCATATTGGATACAGTTTCACCTGTAAGATGTGTTCTGCCAGCGTAAACGCCTGCTCCCAAAGAAACAATGACAGATGTAACAAATGTTGGGTGTGTTTCTGCAGGGGGAAGGCCGCGCTTCAGTCGTGCATCACCACGACGCGATTGCGGCCGGCTTCCTTTGCTTTGAAGAGCGCCTTGTCAGCGCCTGCGATGAGCTTCTCTGGCGTCATCTTTGCGCCCACGACATCGGAGCATTGGGCCACCCCCAGGCTCGCCGTAAGCCGCCCCCGGGGGAAGTCATGCGCCGCAATCGCCGCGCGAATCTTTTCTGCGGTGATCTGCGCCCCACGCTGGTCCGCTTCCGGCAAGACGATGACAAACTCCTCGCCGCCATAGCGAGCAACCAGATCGACTGCCCGCACGCTTTCACGCAACAGCGCTACCAATTGCAGCAGGGCCTCATCGCCAGCCAGGTGGCCGTATGCGTCGTTGTAATCCTTGAAGCGGTCGATGTCTAGCATAATGAGGGCTGTGTCGGCGCGGGCGCCTCGTTAGCTGTGAAATCAACAGCCCCAACGGATACGCGCTGGGGCTGTTGTACTGAGGAGGAGGAGAAACCGCTCAGCTTTCTATATCAGTAGACATCCGCAGTAACAGAATTCTTACCATGCAGCGATCCTCGACGAAATGCAGCGCCGGCCACAGCTACTTGCCCAACAACCGATAGAACTCGTCGCGCAGGTCGCGGTCGCGGCGGAACGCGCCGCGCTTCGCCGTCGTGACCATATTGACGCCGTGTTTCTTAACCCCGCGCAGGGAGGCGCAACTGTGCTGGCCGGACACGACGACCATGACGCCAAGCGGATCGATGGCCTCCTGCAGGGCCTCGGCAATCTCGTCCGTCATGCGCTCCTGCACCTGCAGGCGCCGTGCAAACATGTCCACAATGCGCGGGATCTTGCTCAAGCCCACGACTTTGTCGCGCGGGATATAACCGACATGCGCCTTGCCTGTGAAGGGCAGCATATGATGTTCGCACATGGAACTGTATTCGATGTCGCTCACGACTACCAGCTCGCCTTCGTCGTAACCCACGTCGAACAGCGCATTGTTGATGATCGCATGGACATTCTGCGAATAACCTTCCAATAGCTCGCGGTACATCTTGGCCACACGATGTGGCGTGCGCTGCAAACCCTCGCGCGCCGGGTCTTCGCCGACGTTGGCAAGAATCTCGTACACGGCCGCTTCGATAGCCGCGTCCGGATCGAGCACCATCCCGCCGAGTGGCTCGCGAGTGCGATTGTCTAGACCATTCTGCTCTATAACCTGCTCAGACTCAGCCGCTGCAGTAAACTGATACATGGGTGGAATACTCGCTACCTTTCTGAATGGGCTGCCTAACCCGCGCGTCTATGGACAGCATCCCACCGACATTGCCGCACAGGCAGCAGCACAAATCGATCCCTTTTCTCGTTAGATGGGCTCAACAATCCGATTCTTACGAGGCGCTGAGTTTGCCCAGACCACCCCACCGCCAATGGCAAAAACGATCCTGAGCTTGCCGCAAGAGACTTCCGCCGCCCACAAGTGAAAGACCCGATTGAAGTCGCCCACCGACAGGCTCAGGGTGAATCCTCGGCGGACACCCGCCGGAAGTTATTCGCTTGCGATCCCGATGGAAGTGACGAGAGGCGTCGGGTTGTGCGTTACCAGATGCGGACGACATCCTCGCGGGCGAAGATGGGAGCGACCTCGAACTCGAGGCCCGGAGTAGCGTACAGTTCCGGCGGCACACTGATGTCCGCCAGATATAGTTCGCCCACGTTGGCGCGCACGCCGGGCTGGCGCAAGCCTTCTTTCGGCAGGGCCAGCGTGAGGGTGGCTGTTGCACGAATGGCGGGATCGTATACCGTCCCGGCGGCTGCACCCACGCCGGAAGGTACGTCCAGCGCGAGCACCGGCGCGCGCTGCGTGTTGGCCCAACGGATGAGGTTCGCGGCCGCGCCGCGCGGAGCGCCCTGCAGGCTGTAGCCGATTATGCCGTCCGCGATCAGGTCCACATCGCCCACGGCGTCGATT
>JBHHUI010000192.1:0-5919 GCA_046753805.1 Anaerolineales bacterium | reverse complement strand
GATCGGCCTACTTTTCTCCGTCGTTGCCGTTTATGTATATCGTTGGCGCAATTAGCCCGATTCGAGGTCGAATGTCAACCTTTGCATGCCATTTGACCTCACTTGATCCGATACCCCTCCAGTTCGTTGTTTAGAATCCAACCGACGATCTCCCCGATGTGAATCTCGTTCGATAGGTACGCTTCACGTGTGACAGCGGCCGAGCCGCGCATGCGAATCTTCTGACGGGCGCGTTCCATCATGTCGAAGCGCAACCGCCACCTGGCGAAATTCTGTGGTCGCAGGTCCACCCAGCCTTTAGTCGCCCAGCGGTCCACGTCGCCGTCCCCAATCGCCACGGTGGACTGCCCCGGCACTTCCGGAATGCGGATAAACGGCCCGCGGATCAATTCGCAGCCGTCCGGGGTCAGGATTGGCACTCCAATCGAAGTGATCATGTTGCACACTTTGTCGTCCGATTGCACGCGGGCATACGTGAGCGCAGCCAGCGAGTCGGGCGATTCGGCCAGCACGCTGTCGAGCGTGCCGCACGTGATGCGCAGCAGTTCAGCTTCCCAGAGCATTTTCGAAAGCTCGGGCGGGCCCAGTTGCCCCAACGCGACGCTGTGTGAATTGGTCTCGATCTCTAGCCGGTGCAGGTCGTCCAGCGCGCGCTGGCGTAGGATGCCGGCCCGATAAGTCGGGTCCATGACAGCGCTATCAATCGCCGTGACGACATCATGCCCGGTATTCTTGCCTCGGATTTCGAGCACGACCGCCAGCGCGATCTCCTCCGGCGTGATGAATTCCATCTGTCGCATGGACGTGATGGCTTCGAATTCGCCTTTGGTGAACAGGCCGTTTTCGCCGGTATCCACCACCGGCACGTCGAAATCGCCGAACGATTCAAATTGGTCGGGGTCGAGTCGCAGCGGCAGGCTCCCTTCCAGCCGCGTCGCCTGATTCCCGAACAGGCGCACCGGTTGGCCCCGTTCGCGGATGGTGCGGTACGATACATCTGCATAGCCAATCATCGCGCCCGGCTTCAGTTCTTTGACGATCGGCCCGCCGTGAGTCCGTGCCATCAGGAAGAGCAGGCCGGTATGGGCGAATGCAATGGCCGTCTTTGTCATCAGTTGCGCGGAGGGCCGGTCCTCGCTGTGTGTGTATGGGATGTCGAGGCCCATCCCCCCGGTCCCGGTCGTGCCGATCTTCAGATACAGGCGCGTCCCGGTTTCGCGCATCGCGCGGTTGACGAGCAACACGTGCCGGATGAGTTGCGGCACCGACACCGACAGTAGCAGCGTCTCGAAGGCGCGCTCTGTTTCCTTCCACATGCCGCGCGCGGCATCGAATTCGCTTTCTCGCAGGTGGCCGAGCAAGGCGTCGATGGTGCGCTTCCCTACGACCGACGCGGTGTAGATGTCCTGGTAGCTGATGGCGGTCGCGGTGTTGATCGCGTCGATGATGATATCCGGGCGGTAAGCGTGGATGAGCTGCACCAGTTTCGATCGCTCGTAGGCGTCATCGAGCGAACCGTGCAGGTCGTCAAAGAGCTGCTCGCGGCGTTCGTAACTCTCCAGCAGGAAGCCGCGTTTCTTGTCCGCAAATTCATCCCGCACGAACACATCACCCCATTCGCCCACGAATTCGATCTGGCGGTCGGCGAACATGCGTTTGAGGCCCGCTGGGCCGTTAATGGCCTCGTTGACCTCCTCTCGGTATAGCGAGGCGATGACAATTCGTTGCGGCTCGAGGTCGTGCGCAATGCGCCGGGCGATCTGTAGGCCAACAAGTCCGGCGCCGCCGAGGAGAAGAAAGGTTTGGTCAGGCATGGGATGATGAGACCTCCAGGTCTACGAGACCTCGGAGGTCTGAGATACCTGCCCCGCGAAAGTGCTCACGTCGATGTTCGCGCCGCAGACAATCAGCGCAACCCGCTTTCCGTGCAGCCGCTCGGCCAGCGGCCCGCAGAGCGCCGCCGTGGCGGCCGCTCCGGCCGGTTCGACCGCCAGTTTCATGCCCCGAAAGAGCAGCGCCATGGCCGCCCGGATCTGGTCGTCGTCGATCAGCACCAGATCGTCGACGTAGTTCCGACAGATGGCAAGGCTGTACTCGGCGGTGAACGGCGCGCCCAGACTGTCGGCGATGGTGCGCACTTCATTGATCGTCTCCGGCTGGCCGGACGCGAAACTGCGGTGCATGGCGTCGGCGCCCTCCGGCTCGACGCCGTAAATTTTGCAGGCGGGCTGCATCGTTTTCACGGCCGTGGCAATGCCGGCGCACAGGCCGCCCCCGCCAATCGGCACAATGACGGCGTCCAGGTCGGGCGCCTGCTCGGCCAGTTCCAACCCGACCGTCGCCGTGCCGCACACGGTGGCCGGGCCGTCAAATGGGTGGACGAAGTAACGGCCCTCTTGTTCCTCAATCTCGTGCACGCGGACACCAGCGGCGTGTACGTCGTCCATCAGTTCGATCTCTGCGCCGTATGCGCGGCAATTGGCGACGCGCAACGGATTCGCGTTTTTCGGCATGACGACTTTGGCGGTTGTACCGGCGATGCCGGCGGCATAGCTGACGGCGATGGCATGGTTGCCGGCGCTGAATGCAGTCACACCGCGTGCGAGGGCCGGCGCGTCCAGATTGAGAATGTTGCTCAGCGCGCCGCGCGGCTTAAAGGTGCCGGTCTGCTGGAAGAGTTCCAGCTTAAGAAAGACCTGGGTTGCCGGATCGACGACGCTGTGCAGTTCGCGGTTGCGCCACTGCCACACGGGTGTCTGGACGACATACGGGTCGATCTGTGCGCGGGTGGCGCGGATTTCGGCGATGGTAGGAGGATGCATGTTCTCGTGGAGCATGGATCGTGGGGCGTGAAGCGACAAATCGCGCCACGCTTCACGATCATAGCGGCTTGAATTGCTCAAACGGCTGCGAGCAGTTGTTGCAATAGTGGATCGCGCGGCAGGCGGTTGAGCCAAAGCTGTTCTTCATACTCGTGTCGAAAGAGTCGCAGTACGGACACTGTACCGGCTCGTGGAAAATCAGTTCGATCTGCCCGTTGTGCTGGCGCGGCGGGCTGAGGCCGAAGGCCTTCAGCCTGGCCTTGCCCTCCGGCGTGATCCAGTCGCTGCTCCAGGGCGGGGAGAGCGTAATCGGCACTTCGACCGCTGCCGCGCCCAGTTGCTGCAGGCCGGCGCGGATGTTGTTTTGCAGCACATGCAACGCCGGGCAGCCGGCAAACGTCGGTGTGATTGTTACCGTGACCCGTTCGCCGTTCACTTCGACATCGCGGACGATTCCCAGTTCCACTACAGAGATGACCGGAATCTCCGGGTCTTTGATGTCTTCAAGCGCCTGCCAGATGGCGGTCGGGGTGAGTGTTGACATGTGGCGAACAGTTTATAGCAGATGGCTTATGGCGCACGGCAAATGGAAAACTGCTATGCCATTCGCTCCTACCAGACCGCTTGCGGGTCGAGCCGCGCCACGGACTGCATTTCGGCCAGCAGCGCTTCCAGGTGCGGCGTGTGTTTGTCCCGGCCCGCTGCAATGTGCGCGGCACCGCCGGGCGCGGTCAGATCGGCCTCCTGGAGCGCTGGATGCACGAGCGCCTCCCATGCGGCGCGCACGGCGGGTGGGTCGGGCGTGTAGTCGGCCGCGACGAGCAGCTGCTCCTGCGGCAGCGGCGTGAAGAGTTGCGCAATGTACGGCCACAGTTGGTCGAGCGCGCGTTGCATCCGCCGGTGGCTCTCGTCGGTGCCGAGTCCGAGCCGCTGCAGCCAGGCGTGTGTATGCCGGAAGTGGTACAGCTCCTCGGTGTACATCTTGGCCGCCGCCTCCGCCATCGGCGCATAGGCGCTCTCGCTCAGCAGCGCCAGCCGCGCGCGCTCGGCCGCATCGAACAGAAACTGGCGCACGATGGTGAAGGCCCAGTCGTTTTTGGGCAATTCAACCAGCTGCGTGTTGCGGAATTCCGGCGCGCTGCGAAAGAACACCAGTTTGTCGGCATCTTCGCCCGTCAGATCGCCGTGCAGGCCATACCAGAGCGTCGCGTGCCCCAATTCGTCAACGGCGATGTTGGAAAAAGCGATGTCCTCTTCGAGGATCGGGGCGTGGCCGGTCCATTCAGAATTGCGGTGGGCGAGGATCAGCTCATCGTCCGCCATGGCGAGCAGCTGCGCCGCCAGCGCCTGCTCCAACGCGGCTGCCACTATGCCTTCCGCCGTTTCTGCTTGACTGCGCGCAGCAACGTGCGCACATGATAATGTGTTTGCTTTCGGAACGGCTTGTCGCGCGCCGGGCTGAAAAGCAGATCGGCCTCGGCGGGGTCGTTGCGGATGACGGCGCTTTCGGGAAATACCCACCATACGAAGGCGGTCTCTTCCGGCCAGCGCAGAACAGCCGCAGCAAGCGCGCTGGTGAGCGAGGCCGCTTCGACCTGTCCTGTGTATTCCACGAACGTTTCCACGCCCGCCTGTGACTTTTTTTGAAACACATGGAATGTTTCCGGCGCGCCGCTGGCGTCATTCTGCGCCGCCGGGGCTGCGGCTAGTTCTTGCGTCGTTTGAGACAGGATGCGGCCGGCCGGGACCACCCACAGGCTGTGACAATCGGGGCGCCGGACGAATACATCGCGTGCGATCAGCAGCGCCATTTCATCGTCAGGCGCGTGGATTGAGCCGGCATTGCGGAAAGGCCTGGCCGGCTTTTCCTGCTGGAAGACCTCGTAGCGGGGCCACTGCGTATCGGACATCGGAACGGGACGCGGATTCGCGCGGATCGCTGTTTGATTTCCTCTGTGAAGTTCAGCGCGATCCGTTTATTAATTTACTGCGCCATTAGACGAGTGCGTTTGTTTTTGTGCGTATGCCGCCAATGCCTCCCGCACCCATTGGCCGTCTTCGTGCGCCTTGCGGCGCGCCGCCATGCGCGCGGCATTGCAAGGGCCGTCGCCTTTGATGACGCGCCAGAATTCATCCCAGTCGATCTCGCCATGCAGCCAATTCTCCGTCGCCTCATCGTAGCGCAGTTCTGGGTCGGGGATGGTCAAACCTAGCGGGTGCAGAAACGCCGCCATCTGGTTGACGAACGTCTGGCGTAGTTCGTCATTGGTCTTGGTCTTGATCCCCCACCGTGCCAGCACAGGCGTATTCGCCGACTCGCTGTCATGTGGGCCAAACATCATCATGGAGGGCCACCACCAGCGGTCCACCGCCCGCTGGATCATCTCGCGCTGCAGCGGCGTGCCCTGCGAGTACAGGATCATCATTTCCTGGCCTTGCTGGAAATGGAAGCTCTCTTCCGCGCTAATGCGCACCATGGCGCGCGAATACGGGCCATACGAGCAGCGCGCCAGCATAGTCTGGTTGAGGATAGCGGCCCCGTCCACCAGCACGCCGATGGCGGAATTGTCGGCCCACTCGTCCGCGGAATAGTTGAAGACGCTTGCGTACTTCGCCTTGCCTGCGAGCAGGTCAGCGATCATTTTCTCGCGCGTAACGCCCAGCGTCTCGGCCGCATGATAGAGATACTGCCCGTGCCCGCCTTCGTCCTGCACTTTGGCAAGCAAGATCAACTTGCGGCGCAGGCTGGGCGCGCGCGTGATCCAGCCGCCCTCCGGCAACATGCCGACGACCTCGCTGTGGGCGTGCTGCGAGATCATGCGAATGAGCTGGCGGCGGTATTCGGCCGGCATCCAGTCGCCCGGCTCAATCTTCTCGCCCCGTGCGATGCGCGCTTCGAATTCGGCGAGCAGCTGCTCGTCTTCACCGACCGCGTCATTTACAGGATCAACAGTGGCGCCGTACATTTGTGACTCGCAACTATCCGATTGTATTCCATTCATCCGCAGTAATGTTGCGCCCAATGATTCCCTCGACTTCGCGAATCATCATCCGCAACTGTGGGACTGGGTACTCACGGTTTGAGGGGATGGCCAAT
>JBHHUI010000191.1:0-5955 GCA_046753805.1 Anaerolineales bacterium | reverse complement strand
CCGTCGCCAGCACCAACTCGTGCGGGAAGCGCGCCTGATCTCGCATTCGTACGGCCGCGAGCCGAACCGGCGTGTACGGATTTTTCGAGAGTGAGCTTTTTTGTCACCCTCGAAGGGCCGGAGGGCAGTGGCAAATCCACCCTCATTCCCCGACTTGCCGAGTTCCTGAGCGGGCGCGGCTACGATGTCGTCCAGACGCGCGAGCCCGGCGGCACCGACATCAGCCACCAAATTCGGACGGTCGTGCTCGATCCTGCGCATGAAAACATGCACCCTGCGACCGAATTTCTGTTGTTTTCTGCTGCTCGCGCGCAGCTCGTGGCCGAGGTCATCCGCCCGCACCTGGAGCGTGGCGGCATCGTGCTCTGCGATCGGTTTGCCGACTCGAGTCTGGCTTACCAGGGGGCCGGGCACGGTCTTGATGTGGAAACCGTGCGCGCGGTGACGGAGTTCGCCACCGGCGGCCTGCGCCCGGACCTTACGCTGCTATTTGATCTGGACGTCGAAAAGGGATTGGCGCGCCGACAGTCAGGCGGCGCCAAATGGGACCGTCTCGACGGAGAGACGCTGGAGTTTCATCGTCGGGTGCGCAAGTGCTTCCTCGAGCTCGCAGCCGAGGAGCCGGATCGGTGGGTTGTGGTCAATGCAGACCGGAGCGTGTCGGTGGTCGAAGCCGAAGTACGGGCGATACTAACGGAGCACATCGAAGCGCGCGCGGCCGGTTGACGCTCTGGTTTATATTTAGTCGAAGTCTCCCATGTCGTCGCCGCCCAGGCCCATGTCGGGCATATCGCTCTCGATAGATTCGGGGTCCTCGCCGGCCTCTAACCGCCCCACAACTTCGTCGAACTCTGGCCCCAGGTCTTCGCCCAACTCGCTGCTCATCTTGCGCATGTAACGTCCGATGGAGCGCGGGTCGTTCTCGTCCAGATCGCTGAAGTTGGCCGGGTCGGCGAGGTCGTCCAGCCGGGAATCTTCCGACTTCATGATACGTACGCGGCTGATAAGCCGTTGGAGGTCCTCGCTGCCGCAATGGCGACAGGTTGGATGTGCGGTATCATACTCCGCGTACGACAAACGCAGCGACGTGCGTTTCTTGCACTGGCGGCACTTATAGTCGTAAACGGGCATATTGAAAACATCTCCTCGTTGCGTGCGGTACGCCCACAATTATATCTTTGCATGGACAGGTATCAAGTATGAGCGAATCGTTTGATCTGCCCAGCCCGGCGCCGCTGCTGGTTGTCATCTCGGGGCCGTCCGGGGTTGGAAAAGACTCCGTGTTGCAGCGGATGCAGGAACGCAACACGCCCTATCACTTTGTGGTCACTGCCACGACTCGACCGGCGCGCGCAAACGAAGTGCACGGGAAGGACTATTTCTTCTTCGACACGGACGAATTTGCGGAGATGATCGAGCAGGACGAGCTGCTCGAATACGCCATTGTGTACGGCGATTACAAAGGCATTCCAAAACAACAGGTACGGGACGCGCTTGCAAGCGGGAAAGATGTCCTGCTGCGACTGGACGTGCAGGGCGCTGCCACCATCAAAGAATTGTGTCCCGACGCGCTGCTGATTTTCCTCACGACCGATTCCGAGGCGGAGCTCGAGCGGCGGCTACACGAGCGCAAGAGCGAAACGCCCGAAGGCCTCAAACTCCGTATTGCCACGGCGCGCAAGGAAATGCAGCGTTTGAGCGAATTTGACTATTGGGTGGTCAACTCCGAGGGCAGTCTCGATCAGGCGGTTGATAAGATTATCGCCATCATCGAGGCCGAACACCAACGGGTGGCGCACCGGGCGGTCACTCTGTGAGCGCCCAAACTCCGACAGAATCTCCCTCCCAACCAATACAACGAGGCTATCCCATCCCGGCCGTCGCGCCGCGCGTGACGTATGTCTTTCTTGCGGCCAACCTGCTCGTCTTTGCCGCGCAGTGGCTGCTGCGGGCGCTTGTGGGTCCGGTCGCATCCAATCTGGTGTTTGCACTCGG
Source organism: Anaerolineales bacterium (assembly GCA_046753805.1). Lineage (GTDB taxonomy): Bacteria > Chloroflexota > Anaerolineae > Anaerolineales > JBHHUI01 > JBHHUI01. Next base: position 3,960 of record JBHHUI010000191.1, on the reverse strand, counting down.
GGCGAAAGTCAATGCCGCGATTGTCGCCGGCGACTATTATCGGTTGCTCACCATGATCTTCCTGCACGGCGGCTTTGTCCACGTGGCGTTTAATTCATACGCGCTCTACGTGATCGGCCCGTCTGTCGAGCGACCCTTCGGGCATGCGCGCTTTGCACTGGTGTATTTGCTCGCTGGAATAACCGGATCCATCTTCAGCTTTGTTTTCAATCCTCATCCGGCCGTGGGCGCTTCCGGCGCGATCTTCGGATTGATCGGTGCTATCGGCGTTTATCTGTTTTCGCACCGCAAGATTTTCGGCCCACAGGCGCGCAAGCAGTTAAATGGCATCTTAATGATTACGGTCATCAATCTGGCCATCGGCCTCAATCCGGGCATTGACAACTGGGCACACGTCGGCGGATTGGTGGGGGGCGTCGTGCTGGGCTGGCTGCTCGGCCCGGTCTGGCGGCTGCAGAGCGACTACTCCGGTCAAGTGGGTGTGATGGACGCCAATCCGCTAACCGGCCGCTGGCTGGCAATTGCCGCATACATGCTTGCACTGGGCGCAGCGCTGTCGGTGGGTATCGCGCTCCAACGTTGACCGCTCGATCCCCCTCCGTTACAATCGCAGCATGAAGGGAATACTCCCGCGTGCGCACGCCGGTTAGTTAAAGCCGTGTTTGCGGAAGTGCTTCCGAACGTACCCCAGTTGCGGGCTACGTTCCACTACAAAGCACCGGAGAGGCTTAAGAACGTGCTGCAGGCCGGCCACCTGGTTGAGGTGCCATTTGGCAGACAGCGCGTTCAGGGCGTCGTCGTTGGACTGGACGACCAACCGCCGGCCGACGTCCCCGAACTCAAAGAAATCGAGTCGCTAGTCGATGTGCAGCCGGTCCTGACGCGGATGCAGCTCGATCTCGCCTACTGGCTGGCCCACTATTACCACGCGCCGTTGATCGATTGCGTCACGCTCATGCTGCCGCCGGGGCTTGCGAAGCGCGCGGAGAACCAGTACGAACTGATCGACTGGCGCTACGACGCCCGCAGCGCGGCCGAGCTGCAGGTTATCCGGCTGCTGAAAAAGCGCGGTCCGCTGCGCACGCGGCAGCTCCACCGCGCGCTGCCGCGCAAGAACTGGCGGCGTACCATGGAACGCCTGGTGCGCAACGAAGCGGTCCGCAAGACACCCGTCTTGGCGCCGCCGAGCGTGCGCCCCAAACACGCCCGCATTGTGCGGTTAGCGATCCCGACCGACCAGGTTGAATCTGCCAAACTGTCTTTCCAGCGGGGGGCGGTTCATGCAGACATCATGAAATATATTGTCTCGCTCTGGCCGGCGGAACCCGTGCTCGATGACATGTTGTACTTTGCAAATTGCCGGCGGCGGCATGTCGCCGAACTTGCGGCGAAAGGCTGGCTTGAGATTGTGCCGAAGGAGCGCGTCGTCGTCAGCTCGTTATCTGACGAGCTGCTTCGCCGCTGGGTCCGCAAACATGCCGCTCGCGCTTCGCGCCAGGCCGCCGTCTTAGAAGCGCTTATCGGCCATCCCGGAGCGGTGTCTGTTTCGGAGCTGCCGCCTGTGCCGATAGGTGTGCTCAAGAAACTCGACGAGAAAGACTTGCTGCGCCTGTCGGAAAACCCTCCGCGCGTCCGGCTACAGTTGACGATTCCGCAAGCACACGACGTAATCGCCGAACTGGAGCGGCCGGATCGGCGCGCGCGCGTGCTGGATTTTCTCGCGCAGCAAGGCGGCGGACCGCTGGAAGTTAGCTGGGTCTACGAAAACACCGAGACAAAATTCACAGATTTGAAAACATTGGCCGATCGAGGGTTGGTAGACCTGGGTGAAATCGAAGTGATGCGCGACCCCCTGGCCGAATTGGAGTTTGTACCCGACCAGCCGCCGCCGCTCGTGGAAGGCCAGCGACAAGTATGGGAGCAGATCGAAGCCGGATTCGCACAGCTGGAGGCTGCCGTTGCAGGAGCGCCGCAGCCCGCGCCACCGCCGTTTCTGTTGCATGGCGTGACTGGCTCCGGCAAGACGGAAATCTACTTGCGCGCGGTGGCGCAGGCGCTGTCTGCCGGCAAACAGGCTATCATCCTGATCCCGGAAATCGCGCTAACGCCACAGACCGTGCGCAGGTTCTCGGCCCGCTTCTCGGGACGCGTGGCCGTGCAGCACAGCCAGATGTCGGCGGGTGAGCGCTATGACACCTGGCGGCGCGCCCGCGCCGGTCTGATCGATGTAATCATTGGTCCACGGTCGGCGCTGTTTGCGCCACAACCACGCGTCGGACTCATTGTGGTAGACGAGGAACACGACGAAGCGTACAAACAGGATCCGCCGGTGCGACCGCCCTACTACAATGCGCGCGACGTGGCGGTGGAGTACGCCCGCCGCGTGGGTGCGCTGTGCATCCTGGGCTCGGCCACACCGGACCTTGTGACGCACTACCGCGCGCAACAAAAAACATACACGTTGCTGACCATGCCGCGCCGCATTATGGGACATGCAGAACAACTGTCGGCCACGGCGCAGCGGCTGGATGTGCAACCGCAATTTCAGCCACTGTCGGAAAAGGCCGCGACGGCGCGCTATGCGCCCCTGCCGGCTGTCAAAGTTGTGGACATGCGACAGGAGTTGCGTGCAGGGAACCGTTCAATATTCAGCCGCGCCCTGCACCGCGCCATCACATCTGCGCTTGACCGCAAGGAGCAGGTCATCCTTTTCTTGAACCGGCGCGGGCAGGCTACCTACGTATTCTGCCGCGATTGCGGCCATACGGTGTCCTGCCCGAACTGCGACACTCCGTTTACGTACCACCGTACGCCGGAAGAACTGGTGTGCCACCGCTGCAATACACGCCGCCGCCCGCCGCGCAACTGTCCGAATTGCGGCAGTTCGCGCGTTAGGTATTTCGGCATTGGCACGGAACGCGTCGAGGTGGAGGTAAAAAAAGTTTTTCCAGAGGCGCGCGTTCTGCGGTGGGATTGGGACATGACGCGCACAAAGGGGGCGCACGAACACATCTTGCGGCGCTTCGGGCAGCGCGAGGCGGATGTGCTCGTGGGTACGCAGATGGTCGCCAAGGGGTTAGACCTGCCGCTGGTCACGCTGGTGGGAGTCGTTTCGGCGGACCTCGGACTGACGTTGCCGGACTACCGCGCCGCTGAGCGTACCTTCCAGTTGCTCACGCAAGTGGCCGGTCGCGCCGGGCGCGGGTTGTTGGGTGGGCAGGTAGTGCTGCAGACGTACATGCCGGAACACTACGCCATCCGGGCGGCGGCAGCGCACGACTATGATCGGTTTTACAGTGAGGAATTGCAATACCGCCGCGAACAGGCGTTTCCTCCGTACACCCGGCTTGTACGCATCATCGGCCGCCACCCGAAGGCAGACCGGATCGAGAGAGATGCGCGCTTTGTGGCGGATATCGTGCATAAGCAACTCAGAGATCGCAAGGCAAACAGCACAACTGTTATTGGTCCGGCGCCCTGCTTCTTCAGCCGCATCGCGCGCGAATACCGCTGGCAGTTGGTGTTGCGCGGTCCGAACCCGGCTGCACTCCTGGACTTTAATTTGCCGGAAGGCTGGTGGGTGGAAATCGATCCACTAAACCTGCTTTAACCACAGGCGAGAGGCCAACTGTGGGCCTCCCGCCTGTGAGTTGGAGGAGGAGAGCCAACTCAGTTTGGTGCATTGAATCGGTAGCCGATACCGCGTGTGGTCAGGATCATCTCGGGGCTCTTTGGATTGCGTTCGAGCTTGCGTCGCAGGTACAGGATGTACAGCTTGAGATGGTCGATGGCTTCGTAACCGTCCGGCCCCCAGGCCTCCTTCACTAGCTCCTCGCGCGACATGACCCGCTCCGAATTGCGGACCAGCGCGGCCAGCAAATCGAATTCGCGCGGCGAGAGGTCCACGAACTTTCCCCGCACTGTGACTTCGCGCTTGTCGAAGTTGATCTTGAAAGAGAT
>JBHHUI010000190.1:0-5974 GCA_046753805.1 Anaerolineales bacterium | reverse complement strand
TGTCAATGGTGCTGATTGTCATGCGCCGCCCAACACACTTATGCGAATGGGCCATCAGTTTCCCTTTCGCGCCAGGCGCGCGATGATGGTCTTGCGCACCAGGTCGGCATCGGCCGGGAGTTCCAACGGCGGATTCGGATACACACTTTCCACTTCGGCCAGGTTGTCGGCGTGGTAGCCCGTCTTGAACGAGGTGAACTTAAGACCGTGGGCGGTACTGATGACGATAACGCGGTCGTCATGGGCGATCACGCCGCGTTCGGCGAGCTTGAACAGACCGGCCAGCGCTGCGCCCGTATGCGGATCGGTGTACATTCCCGTCAGGTCGGCGCGCGCCGCCGCATTCGCCAGGTCGTGTTCGCTGACCTGTTCGACGATCCCATTCGACTCGCGGATGGCCTGCACGGCCTTGTTGTAACTCACCGGCGCCCCAATCTGAATCGCTGAAGCCAGGGTCGAACCGGCTTCCACAGTGACCCGGTCTGTAAACCCATTGCGGTAGCTCAGATAGAATGGGTTGGCTTTCTCCACCTGCACGGCGGCCAGACGCGGCATCTTATCCATAATGCCCAGGTCCAGCAACAGGCGCAAGCCCTTGTACAGCGCACTGACATTGCCCAGGTTGCCGACCGGAATGACGATCCAGTCCGGCGCTTCCCAGTCGAATTGGCGCAGGAGTTCCACGCTCACCGATTTCTGACCCTCGATCCGCAGGCTGTTCATCGAATTGGCGAGGTACAGGGTATTGTCGCGCGTCACTTCCCGCACGATCCGCATGCACCCATCAAAATCGGTGTCCAACGCCAGCACGTGCGCGCCGTTTGCAATCGGTTGGATCAGTTGCGCGCGACTGACCTTGTCGCGTGGCTGGAAGACCACGGCCGGAATCCCGGCCGCGGCGGCGTACGCCGCCAGCGCCGCGCTGGTGTCGCCCGTACTCGCGCAGGCCACGGCCTGGACCGGGCTGCCGTCTGCCATCATCTGCTTCACGACGCTGACGAGCACCGTCATCCCCAGGTCTTTGAAGCTGCCCGTGTGGCTGTTGCCGCAGAGCTTCACCCACAGATCCGGGACGTCGATCTGTTGGCCAAGGCGTTCGGCCCAGAAAAGGTTGGAATTGCCCTCAAACATGCTGACCACGTTATCGTTGTCGATGTCGGGCGCGATCCACTCTTTCATGCACCAGACGCCGCTTCCGTAGGGCCATTCCGACGAACCGGCGCGGGCGGCGATAAGTTGTTTCCACGTCGCAGGCGAACGTTGCCGCAACGCAGCGAGGTCGTGGCTGACTTCGAGCAGACCGCCGCATTCTGGGCAGGTATAAATAACCTCGAAGAGCGAATACTTGCCGGCGCAGCCGTTGAAACAGCGAAAATGTGCGTTGTAGTCCATTATGTGTCCGTGGCGCCGTATGAAGCGCATGCTGATTCTAGCATGCGCGCAGCGTCCAGTATAATCGCCGGGCATGACTTCGATCGCTCCTGAGGCGTTGGTCCTCGTCGCAGTATTGCCGGACCCGCACGATCTGGAGATCGCGCGCGTGCTGGGATGGTATCGCATTCCCTACAAGCGCGCGCCGCGCACAATTGACGTCGATTACATCGCGTTCTACCACACTGCCAAGTTCGGTGCGGAGAAGTGGGCTATCCATTACGTCGCGCCGGTTGCAGGACACGAACTCACGACCCGGCGCGAACTCCTGCGCGACGAGCCGGACCACCCACGCGCAGGCGACAAGTATTTCAAAATCCAACTCGGCGCGGTTGAACGTTTGCCCCGCCCGATCCCATCCCAGAGGTGGCGGCGCGTCACGTTTTTCTACACCACGGGCGACCTGCTGCTGGCGGCCGAGGAGATTAACGATCTGATCGTGGGCGGCCCCGAGCGCGATCTGCTCTGGAGGGCGCTGCGCGAGCGCGGCCTGCACGCCGAGAAAAGCTACCAGCCGGCTGATGGTCTGCCGGAACTCGATCTGGCGCTGCTATGCGCGCTTGGCAACCTCGGCATCACAATTGGTGGGGATGAGACCCCGGACGCTGAAGCTGTTCCGACTGGTTGGACGCAACTCCACTTTTCGGAAGACCATTTGAAGGAATCCACTGCGGAATACGTGGCCGTGGTAGCCGAGCGCGTCGCGCAATTGGGCGGTCAACGGTCAACGGAGGGCGACGTCTGACCAGCGCAGCCGTTTCCCACAGGACTCCCAACTCCATAGTTTGGTGGACCATTGCGATCTTGCTCGCGGCGGTCGGCTGGCTGCGCGGGTCCTTCCCGCCCACGGGGCTGCTGTGGGGTGGGGCGCTCATTTTTCGGATGGCGCTTATTTTCACGCCGCCCGGACTCAGGGGTCGTCGCCGAATGAGCCGCGCTCGGCGGCCGGCAACGCGCGCAACAGGTCTGCCGCTTTCATGATGATGGCCGTACCGCGCACGCCGCTGCCCAGCGAAATCTCGCGCTGCGCGATCACGCTTTCGTCCACCAGAATCCGCATCGGTTGCGGCAGGCCCAGGGGCGCGGCCGCGCCATGTACATAGCCGGTCACGGCAAGCAGCTCGGCCTCGGTGGCCGTCGTCAGACGTGAGCGTCCGAGATAGGCGCGCAGTGTGCGCCACGAAACGCGCCGGGGACCGGCCATCAGGACCATTACGTATTCATCGCCCGACAACCGAAATACCAAGCTGCGTACGACTTGCTCGGGGCGCTGCCCACGCTCGCGCGCGGCTTGTTCCAGCGAGCGCACGCGGTCGCGGTGCACAAACACACAATGCGGAATCCCCAGCTTGTCAAGGGCCGCAGCGACAGGTGTGGTGTCATCCATCGGGTCGCGATTATACTTCCGCGCTGGCGCCCGGACTCGGATTACGTCTGCCCTGTCTCCGCTGATTGCGCTGGCGGGAGGGACGCTCGTCGCCATGGGAATTGCGGTACCGGCTGGAATGTTTCGAAGTGCGCGTCAAAGGCGGCGTGGTCGGTCTCAAACGTCGCGTCGTAGAACGCCACTTCGTGGCCCGCGCGGCGGGCGGACGCAGCGACGCACAACAATCCAAGAGGCGGGTACGGCGTTTGCCATACCTGCTCCAGCGCGCTTGCAGCCAGTCGAAACGGGTTTGCGAAGAGAACGCGACTCATGCTGCGGCGAGAAACTGGTCTACTGATTCGCGCATCGTCAGCGCGCCGGCGGTGATGCGACTCTCGAACTGGAGCGTCCACTGGAAAAGCTGCGAACGCGCCTGCTGCAACTCAATCAACATCAGCTCGGCGAGGGGGCCGGAATCGACAATGAAGCCGGTCTCGGTAAAGTCGCGTTCCGTCTGCGCGCGGTCGTATGGCAGCCGCACGATCTCGGCGCGCCATCCGGACCGTCGCCACTCCAGCCGGGCGTATGAGGCCCGGCTGTCTCCGTCGAACGGCAATCCGACGGCTCCGGTGTTGACCACCAGCGTGTCATCCACCCGACGCACAAGCGGCCAGTGGGTGTGCGCCACCACGAATAACGCCGGCGGCGGTTGCATGCGGGCGCGAATGTCGTCGGCCGTAAAGCGAGGTAGGATGCCGCTACTCGTTCCGAGCATGGAGCCGTGCCGCACGCGAACTTCGCGCCCGTCCGGACTTGCGAACGCCAGGCCCACCGGCAGGGTGCGCACTTCTTGGATGTGTCCGTCGAGCTGGCGGCAGGTCCACTCGGCAACGCGGAACATGTCCGCGTGCGCGCCGGTGGGCGTTGTCGCGGGGTCGGTCCAGGCGAGCACATATTCTTCGTGGTTGCCGTAGATGAGCTGCCAGCCGTCGTCGGCCCGGCGCTGCCATACGCGCTGCCAGCACTCGGCTGGTTTCGGGCCGCGATTGATCACGTCGCCGGCGACGACGACGCGGTCCGGTCGCCAGGCATCGATGTCGGCCATCACCGCGCACAGTGCGGGGAGGTTGCCGTGAATGTCGGCCAGTACTGCGACTTTCATCGGCAGGCGGCCCGGCTATGCAATTCGCGGCAATGCATCGTCGTCGGTGTTCCACGCCCGCAATACGCGGGCGTCTTCGAACAAACTGCGCGTCATGAGGTTTCGGGTCGCGGGCAATGTTCGGCGCGCCCTGCACGAACCGGCGTTATCGCGTAGTGCAGCGTCGTGCCGACGATGAAGTACGCGGCCAGCACCGTGCCGCGTACGGTGCCGCTTATTTTCGACCGCCCGGCACGGCGGCATGGCCCCGGGCTCCAAGCGCCCGAACAGACGCGATCCAAGCACGAAGTCGGCGTAGCCGCTTGAGATGGGTGCAACGAGACGGGGCAGATCGGCGGGCGCATCCGCGCCGTCTGCGTCGAGGAACACGAGCACTTCGCCCGTGGCCGCAGCCGCTCCAGTCGCACAGGCGCGACCATAGCCGGGCTGGGCGGACACCACGCGAGCTCCGTGTTCACGGGCAATGTCGTGCGTACCGGCGGTCGAGCCGCCGTCAACCACGACAATTTCGCCCACGGGAGTCGAATGAAGTTCGCGCAATACTGCGCCGATGCTGCCAGCTTCGTTGGACGCCGGCATGATCGCTGAGACGGCCACGCGCTGAGTCTAGCACAAAGGTAGCGCCGGGCGGGAATGAAAACCTCCTGCTCGGGCGGTCGCCGCGCCGAACGATATAATTAAGAGCTTAACGTAGCGGTGTGAAGGATTCGCACCCCAAAGTATTGGTATCCAATATCCACCAATATGACATCGAGGTCAACTGATGAGTGGCTCGCTACGCTGCGCAGCGAGAATCCGGCTGATCGCGAAGCGGCGTTGCTCGATCTACGAGAATTCTTGCTGCGCGCTGCCATTGTGTATCTGGACACGCGTCGCGGCGATCTGCGCGACTGGTCGCCCGCCGACGTGCGCAGCCTGGCGGAAGAATTAACCCAGCAGTCAGTTGTGGATGTTGAAGCGCAGCTGGACTCGTTTCGCGGTGAGGCGCGCTTCACAACGTGGGCGTATCGCTTCGTCGTCAATCGTGCGGCAACCGAACTGCGTCGTCGACGCTATCGGGACATCTCGCTGGACTGGCTGCGCGAAGAAGGCTCGCATGCAGTGCGGCGCGCGCTGGCGCAGGATGAAGCGGTCGATCCGGCCCGCGCCGCCGAACAGCAAAACTACGTTGAACTACTGTACGATATCATTGCGCATCGTTTGACGGAGCGCCAGCGCCTTGCCATCGTGAGCGTGTATCTGATGGAGGTGCCGATGGACTCGGTCGCGGAGACACTTGGATTATCGCGCAATAGCCTGTATAAATTGCTGCACGATGGCCGCAAGGCGATCAAGCGCGAGTTGCTGGCGCGCCATCTGACACAGGGCGATCTGCTGACGGCGTTCGGGGATGGCGACTGAGTAAGGTTCACCTCCCGTTCGTCGTCTAATCTAATGTCGGCCCGATCTTTCAGGAGGCTTTCTTTGGCCTGGCAATCTTTTCGTATGATGCTCGTCCGCATCTTCGCTACTCGCCCGGACGAACTCGATTGTGACACAGTGCAGCCAAAGCTGCCGGCGTACGCCGAAGCATACGGTTCCGAATCAGGAGACGCAGAAGAGTGGGCAGCTGTGGGCCGACACCTGAGCCAGTGCCCGGGCTGCCGGGAGACGCTTGACGGACTCGTGACCTTATTGGCCGAACTGGACGCCCCACCAGACGCGTCTCTATCGGCTGCGATCACTGCCGCGCCGGAAGATGCCACCATTGCATTGACATAACGTCCACCGGCATAGCGCTCATTATTTAGGCCCGTACGCAGTGTGGGTCTTAGTTTTTAATGCCCAAGCGCAGCCAGGGCAAATTCATCAAATCTCACGAATCTGCCTCATTGACCTGTAAGTTTGTAAGGTTTCTCGCTGCTAAATCGTCCTACCAACCACTCATATTGCGCGCTCTGTGCAGGATTCGGCCGGCCCGTTTGCACCCGGTGTACCGGCGGAGAAATGAATAACTGCTCGGATTGTCTAGCCCG
>JBHHUI010000189.1:0-6003 GCA_046753805.1 Anaerolineales bacterium | reverse complement strand
CGACTTGATGCTCACCCTACCGCCGTTCTTGACGGCCGCCACCGGTATGGACGCGCTCTCGCATCTGGTCGAAGCATTCGTCTCCACTGCCAACAATACGCCGGCGCTCGACGGGCTGATCCTGCGCGGCATTGAACTGATTCGGCGTAACCTGCCGGACGTGATTGGCGACGGGAGCATCCGCGCCGCGCGGTTGGCGCTGGCCGAAGCCGCCATGCTCGGGGGGATGGCTATTGCGTCAAACTACCTCGGGGCGTGCCACTCGCTGGCGCACCAGCTTTCGACGGTCGCCGGTATGCACCATGGCCACGCCTGCGGACTGCTGCTCCCCTTCCAGATGGAGTTCAGCCTGCCGGGCGCGCTGCCGCGCTACGCGCAGATTGGAGTCGCGCTTGGCGCGCCCGCAGATGGCGATGTGGAAGCCCAGGCGGATTTCGCCGTGCAGGCCGTGCACCGGCTCATGGCAGGCAGCGGGCTGCCTGCGCGGCTGCGCGCGGCCGGCGTTGGTGGAGCGCTGCTGCCGGAGCTTGCCTCTCTGGCATATAAGGATTTAAACTGGCAGACCAATCCGATCCTCGTGACCGAAAGCGACCTGGAGTCGATATACCGGGCCGCGCTGTGAACTGCGTGTGCTCTGAGCGCGTCGCCGGAGCCTAATCTCCGGTGACGGCTTCTGCCTCCGGCTCGGCCTGCTTGTCCCACTCGCGCAGGTAGGCCCAGTCCGGGCGGCGCGACATGACCGCGCGTAAATCCATGCGCAATTCCTCCACCGTGGGTCGGCCGAGGAACCACCAGCCGTTATACACTTTGTAAATCTCGCGCGTGCGGTCGAGCACAAACGTATACGGAATTGCGATGCGCGGGTGCTTCTTGTCTGTATTGTCGACAATGTCGAGTTCCTCGATGAGCTTTCGGTCGCCATCGATGAAGAACGGGAAATTCGCGCCGAGTTCAGCACGAAAAGCGCGCACCGTTTCCAGGTCATCGACCGTCACGACGGCCAGCTTGGCATAGCTAACCTTCAGCTCAGGCTGCAGATCACGTACGTATAACTCCAACTGGAGCCGGCATTTTGGTCACCACACCCCCCGATAAAAGACCAGTACCGTCGGCCACCCACGCATATGCTCGCTGAGCCGTAGCACCTCGCCATCATGCGTGGGCAGCTCGAAATTCGGGAACTTGTTCCCGGGAACGAGGTCGGGACGAATCTTCATGGTCGCTCCTTCACTGTATTGGTGTCTATCGTACGGTAGCATAGTACAGGCATGTCTCAGGAAGCGAGCATACCGACTTTGCCGCCTCCTGTCGAGCTGATGATAGAATTTCTCGATGGACACCAAACTGGCGAACATAGCGAGCTTCTTGCGCCCTTTGCCTTCAGCTGCTTTGCTGACCCAAAACCACTGCCCAGGTCGAACGCGCTCTTCCCATGGAGGTAGCAGCTGGGCAAGTTATCGCCGGCGGATGACGAATTGAAGCGGCGCTTCGTCCCGCGCGGCCCGACGCGGCGCGAATTTATCCGGTACGGCGCGCTCGGAGTGGCGGGCGCAGTGCTGGCAAACTGTCGTCCGGGGCTGGAAGGTAGCGCGCTGTTTTCCGAAGAAAATACTCTGACCGCTATACCCACTGCCGCCGGAGGGGGCGACGGCGCCGATGTCATCGTCGTCGGCGCCGGCATCGCCGGGCTGGCGGCTGCGCGCGACCTGCATCGCGCCGGGCTGCGCGTGACGGTGCTGGAAGCGCGCGACCGCGTCGGCGGGCGGGTCTGGACCGACCGCACTGGCGTGGGCGCGCCGCTCGACATGGGCGCCTCGTGGATTCACGGCGTTCGGGGCAATCCAATCGCTGCGCTCGCTGAGGAGTTCGACATGGCCGTGGCGCGCCCGACCAATTACGACGCGGCCACCCTCTACGACGCGCAGGGCTACGAGCTGTCCGACGAACAATATGATCTGATCGACGAGTTGTTCGAGACATTTCCGGACCTGCTCCGGACCGCGCGGCGGCGGCGCAGCAACTCCGGCGCAGGTGATACCTCGCTGCGGGTCGCGCTCGACGCGTACATTGCTGACGAGGAACTTGATGCGCCTACCGTCCGGGCGCTTGCGTATGTGGTCAACGCGTTGGTCGTGCAGGAATATGCAAGCGACGCGGGCGATCTGTCGCTGTTCCATTTCGACCAGGACAGAGCCTTCCGCGGTCCCGACGTTACGTTCCCGCAGGGATATGACGAGCTGGCTGTCGGCCTCGCCGCAGGCCTCGACGTGCGCCGCAAACACGTGGTCACGCGCATCGGCTATGACAATGGGGGAGTCGCCATTTCGACGGACCGGGGCGAATTCGCGGCCCGGTATGCCGTCATTACATTGCCCCTGGGCGTCCTCCAGAGCGACACCGTCGCTTTCCAACCGGCGCTCCCGGCCTCCAAGTCCGAGGCCATCGGGCGGCTTGGCATGGGCGTGCTAGACAAGGTGTACTTGCGCTTCGCTGACCCGTTCTGGGCGGAGGACGGCACCGACTGGATCGGCTACGTTTCTGCAGGCACAGGTGAGTGGTCCGAATGGTTCAATGTCCATGCGTTCACCGGCGAACCGGTGTTGCTGGCGTTTAACGCTGGAGACTTCGCGCGCGAGGTGGAGCGCTGGTCGGACGAGGAAGTGGTTGCCGCTGCTGTGGATGTGCTGCGCACGATTTACGGCGACGATATCCCCGCTCCGCTCGGCTGGCGCATTTCGCGCTGGGCTCAGGACCCGTTCGCGCGTGGTTCGTACTCGCACATTCCGCCGGGCGCAACCGGGAGCGACTACGACGCCCTGGCCGCGTCGGTCGCCGGACGCCTTTTCTTTGCCGGGGAAGCCACCTCCCGCAAGTATCCCTCCACGGTGCACGGCGCGTACCTTTCAGGGTTGCGGGCCGCCCAAGAGATCGTCGGTGCTGCGTAGGTGCATGGCGTGCTTCTGACACGCATCTCCGGGGCATTCGGATGACTCGCCGTAAACCACGCTGCAGAGCGGCCGCTACCGGCCACTGGACGAACTGGATGCAGTCTTACGAAGATACAGCTAAAGTGTTGCTGGAGACCCGCGGCATGCACAGTCTGTACGAGCGCTTCGGATTTGTGCGCTTTGAAGCGATGAAGCGGCTGGCGACAGGCTCCCGTTGAAAATGGCCGATCTGAGTCAGTTGGAGTCGTACTACGCCGGCAAGGTAGAACCGATCTACCGTGCCATCTCGGGTACGACGCTGCACCTGGCGATGGTGGAGCGCGAGGGGGAATCGCACGCCGCCGGTACAGCACGCACGAAGGAGTTTCTCGCGGCGCGGCTCACCGTTGACCCAAACGATCTGCTAGTGGACCTCGCAAGTGGATACGGAGATGCGACCAAATTCCTTGCGCGTCGCTTCCGCTGCCGGATTGTGGCCGTCAACCTGATCCATGTCCAGAATATTGTCGCGTTGCGCGAACTTCGGAAATCTGTTCCAGACGCGACTCCACCGGTGGTGGAGGGGGATTTCGCGCGCATTCCCATCATTGACAATGCGGCGCGCGTTGTGTGGTGCCAGGAAGCGCTGCTGCACGCGACCGACCGAGCCGCCGTCATCGAGGAATGCAAGCGCGTGCTTCAACCGGGCGGACAGTTCATCCTGACTGACATTCTTCAAACCGGGGCGATGGAGGCTGAGGAGCAGCGTCTGATCTACGCGCGAGTCGGCGTCGAAACGCTCGAATCGTTTGCGGGCTACGAGCGCCTCCTGGCACAAGCCGGGCTGGACCTCGTGGAGCAGATGGACTTATCCCGGCATGTTGGACCCTTTTACGCGGATCTGGCGACCCATCTTGAGCAGCACCGCGCGAAACTTGTCGCCGCTGTCGGCGCGGAATATGTCGATTATACCGTCGCCGCTATGCGCCGCTGGTCTCGGGCCGGGTACGAGGGGAAGTTGGGATGGGGGATGTTCCTTGCCTCCAAAAACTAACGTCCGAATGTCAATCGTCCGCTCTGAGGCCATCCAGGCGGGTCGCGTGTATGTGGCCAACAACCGACGCGAAAGATGAGGAGTATTGAATGAGTGATCGAGCTGAAAGACGTGCCCGTCGGCGGCAGGAAAGGCGCGCCGGACGTGTGGAAGACAAACCCACAGGCGTCAGGCCGCTGCGCAATACCTTGCCTCTGATCAATCCGTTCACCGAGGAGGGCGTGCAGACGATGCACGCTGCTTCCATGCGCTTGTTGAAGGAGCAGGGCGTATTGATCGTGGACTTCCCGCCGGCGCGCGAAACGTTTGCACAGCACGGCTGCATTGTGGAAGACGAACTGGTTCGCATTGACGAAGACACGCTCATGCACTTCGTCAGCCAGGCGCCCGCCACGTTCACGCAGCTCGCGCGCAATCCGGCCAATAACCTCGACGTGGGCGGCGACAATATCATATTTGCGCCGGTCTACGGCCCGCCATTTGTCGCCGACTTTGACAATGGCCGCCGTCGTGCAACATTGGAGGACTTCCGAAACTTCGTTCGACTCACATATGCGTCCGAGCATCTACACCATGCCGGCGGCACCCTGTGCGAGCCGAACGATGTCGACGTGGGGGAGCGCCACCTCGATATGCTCATGGCGCACATTACGCTCAATGACAAAGCGTATATGGGCAGTGTCACTTCGGCTGACAATGCGGCCGATAGCGTAACCATGACGGAAATTCTGCTGGGCGCCGATGCCATCCGCGAGAACCCCGGCGTCATCGCGCTCATAAACGCCTCCAGCCCGCTGCGCTTTGACGACCGCATGTTCGGCGCAGCTGAGGTCTATGCGCGGGCGCGGCAGCCGGTAATCGTCTCGCCTTTCATCATCGCGGGCGCGATGTCGCCCAGCACGCTCGCCGCGACCATCGCGCAGCAGAACGCCGAAGCCTTGTTCGGCATTTGCTACATGCAAATGCTTAACCCGGGCACGCCGGTGATCTATGGATCATTCCTGACGAATATCGACATGAAGAGCGGCGCGCCGTGTTTCGGCACGCCGGAGAATGCGCTGGCGCTGTACGGCGCGGCGCAGATGGCGCGGCGCTACAACCTGCCATTCCGCTCGGGAGGCAACTTCACGGCGTCGCGCATTCCCGACGCACAGGCCGGGTACGAGTCAGCCGCTACCATCTGGCCGACGATCCACGCCGGGACGAATTTCGTGCTGCACGCCGCCGGCTGGCTCGAAGGAGGCCTGATCGCCGGTTACGAGAAGTTCGTCATCGATCTGGAAATGCTGGGCATGATGGCGCGGCTCGTCCAGGGCATTCGCCTGACCGACGAAGACTTCGCCTGGGATGCGTTTGCGGAAGTCGGGCCCGGCAACCATTTCCTCGGGGCGCAGCACACCATGCGCCATTACGACACTGCCTTCTACCAGCACACCGTCTTTAACATGGACAATTACGAGAAATGGGAAGAGGAGGGCAGCGAGGATACCTACCGGCGGGCCAACGCGCGCTGGAAGCAGCTGCTGCGCGGGTACGAGCAGCCCGCGCTCGACGAGGCCAAGCGCGACCTGGTGTTTCCCAAGCGCATCAACCCGCTCACGGTCTTTCCAGGAACGCCAAGGCACATCGACGGCGCGCGCACGCTCAAGGGCGACAGCAACTTCCCCTACGTCGCCGAGCGGCGCGGGGTGATCTTCATCGAGCGCAGCCTCAAGCAGGGACTGCAGTTCGCCCGGCACAAGAACAACACAGAGGGGCTGCGCGCCCAGGTCCGCCGGACCATCACCGCGTTCCTGATCACCCAGATGAACAACGGCGCCTTCCGCAGCCGTGAGCCGGCCAAGGCCTTCTTCGTGGACGTCTCGGAGACGCTGAACACGCCCACGGTCGTCTTCGCCGGCAAGCTCATCGCCAGGGTGGGCCTAGCCACGAACAAGCCGGCTGAGTTCATCGTGCTGAGAATTTCCCAGGACACCCGTGCCCTTGAGGCCGAGCTCGCCGCTGCAGGCGGGTGAGATAGGA
>JBHHUI010000188.1:0-6012 GCA_046753805.1 Anaerolineales bacterium | reverse complement strand
CCCGCTCCTTGGTCTAGCTAATGTGGGTCATCGGGCCGAAGAGTTCCAGGGCGCCCAACGAAGAGCGGGAACACGCCTGACATTACTCTGACTTCTTTCGCCTTAACTTCTTGACAAACTATCGAATATCACGTATGGTTTCCATTAATCCATCGAACTACGTGGATACTTAGATAATACAAAGTGAAGGAGGTGAGATAAGATGGAAGCTGAAAAGATACTGGAAGGGCTGACCCAGGAAGAGCGACTGGAACTGCTTGAACGCCTGATCCAGGGCGCCGCGCAGGCGCGGGAAGAAAGCCTGAGCACTGAGGAGCGGGTTGAGCGGCTGGAGGAGTCTCTCTGGGGCGGCGGTCCCGGGCGGGCTCGTCGCGGCCGGCGCTTCTCCGGCGCGCCCGGATGGGCCGGGTGGAATGGTTGCCAATGTGGTTGCCGGTGACCGGCAATGAGCCCCCTGGCCGGTCGGTCGGGGGGCTTCCCACCCCAGACCGGTCATCTATTTCCAAGATGAATAATTATGGACGAATTATCAACTACCTTGCTCGACCGATTGATCGAGAAAACCTTTGAAAATATGAACCAGGAGGAGCGGCTGGCTTTCGTCGAGCGGCTGTTCAGCGAGATGTCGGTGGAAGGCCAGGAGCGATTCCTGCGTCGCATGTTGCGTGGACTGTCCCGTGAGGAGACTGAGCCGGATCGGGTGGGCGCGCCGCCAGCAGATTGGCCCGGCCCGCCCTTCATGCGGCGGGCAATACAAGATCACTCGCCGCGCGACATCGGTCCCTGGCGTACCTGCTGCCGCATGATGATGGAAGTGGATCGCGCCTCGCAGCTGGATGCGCTGGACGCAGCGCGCCCGGTGCGCGTTTTCGGCGCCCTGGCGGATGAGACGCGACTCAAGATCGTGAAGTTGCTAGCGGAGCGGGAGCGCAGCGTGGACGAGATTGCGGCGCTTCTGGCGATCGCCCCGTCGACTACTTCCCATCATCTACGCGTCCTAAAAGACGCGCAACTCATCGCCGCTGAAAAGCGCGGGCGTAACATGTTCTACTCGTTAACCGAGCCGCTGGCAGATGTTCAAGTGGCCGGATAGCGTTCCACAGCTTTCCAGAGGTTTGCCCAATGACTGTCGAAACACTTGATATACGTAACCCTGAAGCAGTCATTCGCGCCTGGGTGTCGCACACGGACGAGCTGCCGCCGGAGGTGACCCAGCATCGCACGGCGCGTTCGGAGCATGTGGTTCGCCTGATCGCGCAGGGGCAGCCGGTCTCTGCCGCACAATTGGCGGAGGCCTCGGGCCGCCCGCTGGAGGAGATCGAACAAGTCTTCGTGAAATATCGGAGCATAGGCGGCGAATTTGACTCCGACGGCAACCTGGTCGGCGCGGTGTTGACGCAGACGCCCACGCCGCATCGCTTCCGCGTGAACGGCCGGCAACTCTACACCTGGTG
Organism: Anaerolineales bacterium; assembly: GCA_046753805.1. GTDB lineage: Bacteria > Chloroflexota > Anaerolineae > Anaerolineales > JBHHUI01 > JBHHUI01. The sequence goes on along the minus strand of JBHHUI010000188.1, from coordinate 4,558 downwards.
CGCGCTGGACGCCCTGTTCATTCCAGGTCTGTTGGGCGAGACCGCCCAGGTCGAATCCAGCTGTCCCACCACCGGCGCCGCTATCCGGTTAACGGTCGCACCAGACGGCGTGCGCGCATACAGCCCGCGCGAAACCGTGCTTTCGATCTCCGTGCCCGGTCTCTCGTGCCGGAGTGAGGCGGGCGACCAGAGTACCGGCCCGACCAGCGACACGTGCTCGCAGATGCATTTCTTCAGCTCGCGCGCGGCGGCCGAGCAGTGGGTGCAAGCACATCCGGGCGTGGCGATTCTGACTGTAGACGAAGCCTTTGAGTTGGCTCACCGTAATTGGCTCGCGCGCCGTTAGAACTGAACTTCGCAATAGACGTTACATAAACTAGAACCTCATAACGCCTCTGGCCGCGACGGCGCGTAAGAAACACCCTCGCCGCGCTATCAATTCCCTGTAACGATTGTGCAAACCCGATCGACGTGTGCGGTCGTGTGCGCGCCATACAACGAACTGGGACAAGCGCATCATGATGACATCACTCCAGCCGGAGCAACTGCGCAATAATGCAGACCCGGCGTCGTTCCCCTTCGAGACGACCGCCGAGCTTGCGCCCGTAACCCGCATCATTGGCCAGCCGCGCGGAGTCGCCGCACTGGACTTCGGCGTTGATATCGAAAGTCCCGGCTACAATATCTATGTGCTTGGCGAGTCCGGCATCGGTCGGGCCAGCGCCATTCAACAATACCTGAAGGAACGCGCCGCCGAGCGCACCACGCCCTCCGACTGGGCCTACGTCCACAATTTCCGCGATCCGCAAAAGCCCGTCGCGCTGCACTTGCCGCCGGGCAAGGGTTGCCAATTGCGCGACGCACTCGCCCAGCGCATCGCGCAGCTGCGCACCAAGATCACCGCAGCCTTTGACAATCAGGCCTTTCGTGACGCTGCGCTGGAGACGCGCCACGAGATGGAAGCGGCGCGCGAAGAGCTATTCAACCAGTTGCAGTCCCAAGCGCTCTCGATGGGGGCAGTGCTCTTGCGGACCCCGGAAGGCTTCACCTTCGCCCCGGCGGTCGATGGCCGTCCGCTCCCGCCGGAGCAAGCCGCGCAAATGAACGCAGACCAGCAGGCGGCCTGGCGCGAATCGCTCCACAGTCTGGAACACCGCCTCAACGAGGCTGTCTATCAGGCTCGCAAGTTGGAAGGGGAGGCCGCCGCCGCACTGGATGAACTCGTCCGCCGCGTTGCAAGTTCGGTTGTGGACGTGGAAATGGACGCGATGAAGAGCGAGTTTGCTGAGTTCGAGCATGTGCGGCAGTTCATCGAGCAAGTGCGACTGAACGTCCTCGACAATGTGCATCTCTTCCGCGAGTCGGAATCAGGCTCTGACGAACGGGAAGAAAGCGAACTCCCAGAGCAGTTCCGGCGCTACCGCGTCAATGTGATTGTCGATCACAAACACAGCACCGGCGCGCCCGTGGTGGTCGAATACAACCCGACAATACCCCGTTTGTTGGGACGGGTAGACCACGAAGCCCGCCCAGGAGGGGTTGTGACCGATTTCACGCTGCTGCGCGGCGGCGTGCTACACGAAGCCAACGGCGGCTATCTGGTGCTGCGCGCGGCGGACCTTTCTTCCGAACCCGGCGCGTGGGAGGCGCTCAAACGTGCGCTGGTAAGCGGTACGGTGCAGCCGGACGACCCCGCCGCCCGCGGCGGAGCGGCCACACGCTCGCTTGACCCGGAGCCGATACCGCTCGACTTGAAAGTGGTCCTGCTCGGTCCGGACGACCTGTATTACATGCTGCATGCCGGCGACGATGACTTCCGTACAACTTTCAAGGTGATGGCCGACTTCGACGAGATGGTGCCGCGCTCGCAGGCGAACGAATTGGAGTATGCCACATTTATCGCGACATGTTGCGCTGAAGAGGGGTTGCCGCACTTCGACCGGGAAGCCGTCGCCCGCGTCATCGAGTTCGGATCGCGCCACGCCGGCTCGCAGAAGAAGCTCACCGCACGCTTCGGCAAGATCGCCGATCTGGTGCGCGAATCCGGTTACTGGGCGCAGCGCGCCGGCCGGGACGTGGTGACGCTGGCGGACGTGGTCAGCGCCATCGACGGCCGCCGCTATCGCAGCAATCGTGTCGAGATGCAACTGCGCGAAAGTCTGGAGGATGGCAAGCAACTTATTGCGACCGAAGGTTCCGTCGTAGGGCAGATCAACGGCCTTTCGGTCAGCCGGGTTGGAGAATACTATTTCGGCCAGGCCGCGCGCGTGACGGCGCGCACGTACGTTGGAAAGCAGGGCGTCGTGCAGATCGACCGCGAGGTGGAATTGGCTGGCCCAATCCACAATAAGGGACTGATGACGCTCATAGGGTACCTTGGCGGACAATACGCCGACGACCAGCCGCTTTCGCTATCGGCGCAGATCACCTTCGAGCAGAATTACGGCGGCATTGAAGGCGATAGCGCCTCGTCCACGGAACTGTACGCCTTATTATCCAGCCTGGCGGGATTGCCCATCCGTCAGTCCATCGCCGTCACCGGCAGCGTGAACCAGCGCGGCGAGGTGCAGCCGATTGGCGGCGCCACCGCCAAAGTCGAGGGCTGGTTCGAGGTGTGCAAGTTGGGCGTTCTGACCGGCGAGCAAGGCGTACTCCTCCCCACTTCGAACGTCGGCGATCTGATGCTGCGGGATGAAGTTGTGACGGCTGTCTCCGAAGGTCGCTTCCATATCTGGGCCGCCAATAGCATCGACGAAGGCATTGCATTGCTCACCGGCCGCCCGGCGGTGGAGACGCACGCGGCGGCGAAGGCGCGGCTGCGTGAGCTGGCGCTCGTCGGGGCGCGCTTCGACGGAAGCCGAAAACAGATCGACTAATGCACAGATTGCGCAAAATTGGCGTCGTTGCTGTTTACGCGAGTTTCGTACTCGTGTTCGGGCTGCTGGGGCTCTGGCGGCCGCCGGCTTCGTTCTACGCGTTTCCGCTGTTGCCGATTGCGTTGGCGGCCCTGCTGCACGAATTCACCGGCGGCGCGCTGGCGGCGCTCCTGGCGGTGGCCGGAGTTGGCATGCTGCTCGCGCTCGACCCGGATGCGGCGCGGCGCGGCCAAACGCTGCTGGCGGCCTGGCCGATCTTGCTCACGTATCTGGCGTTGGGTCCGTTCGTGGGCTGGCTGGCGGGCCGCGAACGCAAACAGGACCGCGCCTATCTGGCCGCCGAGCGGCGCTGGTCGCGCCAGATGGAAGCCATCAGCGAGGCGTGCCGCGAAATTGCCGATGCACTGGACTTGGACCGCACGTTGCGGCGCGTGATGGAAAAGGCCATCGAGACCCTACCGATGGATGCCGGCGCCGTGTTTCAACTCGACGCGGCTACACAAAACTACCGGGTTGTCGTCACCCATAATCTGTCTGTCGAGCACGCGTCGCAGATTACCTTTGAATTTGACGAGGGTGTGCCGGGTTGGGTGGTGCGACACCGTCAGCCGCTGGTGGTGGACAATGCGGCAACCGACGCGCGCGTGCATCCGCGTGTCGTGCGGGACGGCGTGCAGTCCGTACTTGCAATTCCGCTCATCGCGCGCGAGCGGGTTGTCGGCGTGCTCAACCTGTACTCAAAATCCCGCAAGCATGCATTCGACGCCGATGCGGTGCGCCTGGCGCAGGTGTTTGCCGACCAGGCGGCTGTATTTGTCGAGAACGCGCGCCTCGTGGACCAATTGCGCGCGGCAGCCGCCGAACTGGAGGCGCGCGTGGAGCGGCGCACGGAGCAACTGCGCGCCTCCCAGGCGCAGGTGGTGCGCAGCGCCAAACTGGCCGCCGTCGGCCGTGTGGCAGCCACGATCGCGCACGAAGTCAATAACCCGCTGCAGGCGATTGCGCTGCAATTGCAGCTGATCGACGCGGACGCGCTCGCGGGCGAGAGCAGTCGGCGGCTGGTCATCGTGCAAAGTGAGCTGACACGCATCGCCAGCCTCGTGCAGCGCATGCTGGACTTTCAGCGTCCTGCGCCCGGCGCGCGGGCGTTGCACGATGTGGAGGCCCTGCTGGACGACGTTCTCGCACTGGCGGAAAACCAGCTGCAGACGGACAACGTGCGCGTCAACCGTGACTATGCCGCCACCCTCCCGCGCGTGTTGCTCAATCCCGGCCAGATGAAGCAGGTGTTGCTCAACCTTGTTCTGAACGCCCGCGACGCGATGCCGGATGGCGGCGAATTGTTGGTGCGTACTTCGGCTGTTGACGAGACGCTGGAGATCACCATAGCAGATACGGGCGCCGGCATGACGACCGAGGTGATGTCACACCTGTTCGAGCCTTTCTATTCCACCAAGTCGGACGGCAATGGCCTGGGGCTGGCGGTCAGTCACGACATCGTCACCCAGCACGGCGGGCAGTTGCTGGTGTCCAGCACGCCCGGAGTGGGATCGGACTTTCGGATCCGGCTGCCGCTGCCGGAGGTCGCTCATGCCTGAGCCGGGGCGGGTTCTGATCGTCGACGACGAGGAAAACATCCGCGCCGGGCTGCGCGATCTGCTTCGTCAGGACGGGTTTGTCGT
>JBHHUI010000187.1:0-6027 GCA_046753805.1 Anaerolineales bacterium | reverse complement strand
CCCACGCAACTACCGCTTGCTATTCACACAACCAAGAAGGAGGGACGCCCATGTCCATCTATCTTGAACGACCGTGGACGAACTGCTATGACGAGTCGGTGCCGGCCTCTTTGGAACCGTACCCGGATAAGTCTCTTCACCGGCAGCTAGAAGATACGGTTAAGAAACATCCGCAGAACGTGGCGACGATAACGTCGAACCACCTGCCGATTGTCGGACGCCTCGGCGCGCAACTTACCTGGAGACAGATCAACGACCTGGCTGCGCGCTTCTCGGCGGGGTTGGCGGCCATGGGCCTGCAAAAAGGCGACGTCGTCGGGCTGCTCATGCCCAACTGCGTGCAGTTTATCGTGGCATTCTTCGGCGTGCTGAAGGCCGGCGGAATTGTATCCGCTGCCAATCCTACGTATCCGGCTGGAAAACTTGCCTACCAGATAAACGATTCGAACGCAAAGTTCCTCGTGTCCTGGACGCGGGGGTATGAAACTTTCAAAGCAGTACAGGAGCAAACGAAGGTCCAGGCAGTCATCGCCACGAATATCAAGGAGTATTTCCCCCCGCTTGGAAAGTTGCTCTTCTCCCTGGCGGTGGAGGCCAAAACGGGTGATCGGATATCCGGGCTTGAGGAGAACGATGTTTGGCTGCAGGACCTGCTCACCGGTCACTCCGCTTCTGAGCAGCCGCAGATTGAGGTCGATCCGGCGACGGACATCGCGCTGTACCAGTACACCGGCGGCACCACCGGCGTGTCGAAGGGCGCCATGGCCACCCATGCGGCGATTGTGTCGAATACCTACACCCTGCAACACTGGCTGCCAAGCGACGATCTGTCGCGCGAGCGCATCGTCGGCGCCATCCCCTTCTTCCACGTCTATGGCATGGTCACGGTGGTGGCCTACGCCGCTAGTTCCGGCGCTTCCATCGTCATTGTGCCCAATGCGCGCGACATCGACGACTTGCTCGGCGCAATCGATACTTACGAACCCACGCTCTTTATGGGCGTGCCAGCGTTGTACAACGCCATGAACGTCCACCCGCTTGTGCGGGAAGGCAAGGTCAATCTGTCCTCGCTGCAGCGCTGCTTCAGCGGCTCCGCGCCGCTCGCGCCTGATACAAAGAAAAAATTCGAGGAGCTTGCCGGCGTTTCGATTTTAGAAGGCTTTGGTATGAGCGAGATGCCGACGGCGACGCATTCGAACCCGCTCGGTCGGCCGGGCAAACTCCAATCCGTTGGTACGCCGTTGCCGGATGTGGACTGCAAGATCGTCAGCCTGGACGATGGCGTCACGGAGATGCCACTGGGCGAACCTGGCGAGTTGATCATGCGCGGGCCGAACACGATGACGGGCTATCTGAACATGCCGACTGAGACGAAGAATGCGCTGCGCGATCTGGGCGACGGTGGTAAGCCGTGGCTCTACACCGGCGATATCGCCTACATGGACGAGGATGGATATTTCTTCATCGTCGATCGCAAGAAAGATATGGCGCTGATCGGCGGCTTTAATGTGTATCCCAACGCGGTGGAAAAAATCATCGCTGACCATCCCGCCGTGCAGGAAGTCGGCGTCGCCGCTGTGCCTCATCCCGAAAAGGAAGGCCAGGAGACTTTGCTGGCATGCGTCGTCCTGGAAGAAGGGCAGCAGGTTACTGCAGAAGACCTGATTGAATTTCAGGGCGATAAGCTGGCGCAGTATGAAGTGGCGCGGCGCATCGTGTTTGTGGACGAACTGCCGAAGACGGCCGTGGGTAAAGTTTTGCGCCGCGAGCTTGCACGCCTGATGGAAACGATCGAAGCGTAGCCGCCGCGGTCCAGAACCTCTCGCCTGAGCCTATCGATCCGATAGGCTCTTTTATTTGCAACAGAAGGGCGTGACGGCTCTTACTGACCGCCGCCGCGTTATCGCGTAGGCTGCCGGCTGTGAGAACCATCCTATGGCTGGGCGTCGGCCTGGTGTTGGCCGCGTGTGCTGCGCCCGCCGGGCCTGCCACTGCACCGCCGACGGCGGTATCCGTTACTGCGCCCGGGGCGGCAGCTACCGCGGCGCCCACGGATAGGATGGTCGTCGTACCAGATGACGTGCCGCCTGTGAATACATCGTCGCACGCTGTGCCGCTAGACCAGATTTATTTCGACACGTTCCGCCCGGTCAATCGGGCGGTGCCGCTGTCGGAAGCGGACGCAAAACTCATCGAGCAGCTCCGCGACGCCATTCCGCCGATCCACGAACCGCGCTATGAGCCGGTGACGGAGGCTGATTGGCTGGCCGACGACGACGTGGTTCTGGGCTACGCGGTCGACGGCGACGCCTGGGCGTATCCGGTGCGCATCCTCAATTTCCATGAGATCGTGAACGACTTCCTCGGCGGCGCGCCGGTGCTGATTTCGTACTGCCCGTTGTGTTATAGCGGCATCGTGTACAGTCGGGAGGTGGGCGACCAGGTCCTGACTTTCGGCAACACCAGCGCGCTGTATGAGTCGGACATGGTCATGCTCGATTACGCCACGGGCAGTTACTGGTGGCAGGTTGCCGGACGCGCCATCGTCGGCCCGCTCACAGGAAGCGCGCTGACCGTTTTGCCCAGCGCCACAACCACGTGGGGTAATTGGCGCGAGTTGTACCCCGATACGCTTGTGCTTTCGCGCGAAACCGGATTCGGCCGCATCTATGACCGCGACCCGTTCGCGGGGCTTGACAGCTTGATCAACGAAGGAAACTTCGCCTTCCCTGTCAGCGCGGCCGGGTTGGACGCGCGGTTATCTCCCGGCGACCGGGTACTCGCGGTGCAGGTCGCGGAGGCAGTGCGCGCCTATCCGGTCGCCGCCATCGGCGACGGTGCGCTAGCGGACACGCTCGGTGGCGAGGACATTGTCGTGTTTGTGCGAGACGGGGCCGGCGCGGCGTTTCGGGCCGGCGCAGACGGACAAGCGCTGACATTCACAGCGGCGGCTGGCAGGTTCACCGATGACCAGACCGGTTCGGAATGGGATTTCGCCGGTCGGGCGCTGGCGGGGCCATTGGCTGGTTCACAACTCGAACCGGTTGCGGCGAAGACTTCGTTCTGGTTCGCCGTCGTAGCGGCCGAGCCAAACATCACCATTTACGGAGAGTAGCGCCGGAGTAAGAATTCGACGCGAAGCCGCAAAGGGCCAACATGACTTTGCGGCTTCGCGCTATGGCGTTGTGTTCTTTCAATCCCCTCAGAACGCGTCGCGGATGGCCTCGATTGCGAACTGGGCCGCGCGGCGCTGCACATCGGGGCGAGTCTCATCCGCCGCCATGGCGCGTAGATGTTCCGCTACGGCCTGCGCCTCCTGGTCCGTGAGTCCTTCCCACACCCGCCGTACGCGCCCGGCATCCTCCGAAAGGATGGCGCCCCAGAAGACTTCCAGGTCACTACGCGGCTCAGATTCGGCCATGGCGTCATTGTACATCGCGCAGTTCCTTTACGCTGCCGTCTTTCTAACCGTATAATCAACACATGCGACGCCTTACCGACCAGCGCGTGCGCCAGGTGCATCACGAAAGCCGTTCGCTGATCTGCCCCACCTGTGTGGAACTGACCGAGCATTCGATCGTGGAAGAGGTGCAGCAGAAGACATTGCTCGGCATCCCCTTCCGGACTGGGTCACACCAGGCTGTTTTTGTCTGCTCCGAGTGCAGCGAAATCCATAGCATCCCCTGGCATGACTACCTCGCGGGGGAGGGGCCGGTCTCGCCGTCCGAAGCCGACTTGAACCCGCCGGCCGCGCCGCGCTACATGCTGATAGTGGCGCTGATCCTGATCGCCATCCTGGCGCTGGGATTCCTCATCCCGGTGATCATTGCAGTCATCCGGTAATGGATCTCATTCTCACACACGAGCAAGCGGACTTTGACGCGGTGGCGGCGCTCGTGGCCGCACACAAGTTGTACCCCAGCGCGCCGGCCGTGTTGCCACGCCGGATGAACCGCAACGTCCGCGCGTTCCTCACTTTGTATAGCGGTGAGCTGCCACTCGTTCACCCGGACGATCGGGTCCGCGGCCGCGTGCGGCGGGTTGTTCTGGTCGACACGCGCCATATGGCTTCGGCCAAAGGCATCGGCAAGCGTACGCGAGCGCACATTATCGACCACCATGTTGCCGAGGCCGACCTGCCGGAAGGCTGGACGCAGACCGTCGAACCGGTCGGGGCCACTACCACGATTCTGGCGGAAGTTCTGCAAGAGCGGGGGCTACACTTGACCGTGCCGGAGGCGTCGCTGTTGCTGCTCGGCATTTACGAAGATACCGGCAATCTGTCCTATGTCTCCACCACGCCGCGCGACATCCGCGCTGCTGCGTGGATACTGGAACAGGGTGGGAGCCTGGAGGCGGTAAACGAGTTCCTATCGCATCCATTGACGTCTGCGCAACGCGCGCTGTACGACGAATTGCTGGCGGGCGTCGAGATGGTGGTCGTGAACGGCCACACCATCGCGCTCGCGACGGCGGAGATGGGCGACAACGAGGAAGAGCTTTCCACGCTTGCGCACCGGCTGCGCGATTTATTGGAGCCGGCGGCGCTGGTGATGCTGGTGCAGGTCGGCGCCGATGTCCAACTGGTGGCCCGTTCGACGACGGCGCTTGTAGATGTCGGCGCGCTGGCGCAGTCGCTTGGCGGCGGCGGCCATGGCCGGGCGGCGGCCGGGCTGCTCCCGAATACCGATGTCGCGGAGGTACGGGCGCTGGTGGTGGAGGCGCTGTCCGCCATCGCGCGGCCTGACAAAACCGTGCGCGAACTCATGTCGGCCGGCGCGCAGACCTTGGACGTTGGCATGCCGGTCCGGGAGGCGGCCGACTTAATGCAACGCCACGGCCATGAGGGCTATCCGGTCGTCTCGGACGGACACGTTGTCGGACTGCTGACTCGCCGCGCTGTCGATCGCGCTCTGACTCACAACCTGCGCGACGCGCCGGTCGGTGACCTGATGGAAGCCGGCACGGTCACGGTGACGCCCGACGACTCTATCGACGAGCTGCAACGCCGCATGATTGAGTATGGCTGGGGTCAGGTGCCGGTGATAGACGGCGGCGAGCTAGTCGGGATTGTGACGCGCACCGATGTCATTAAACACGCGGGCGCACCGCAACACGCAGAGCGCCGGAACGTAGCCGACCTGCTCCGCCAGGGACTGCCCGCGCCGGCGTTGAAGCTCCTGCATCTCGCGAGCGCTGCGGCGGCGGCCGAGGGTTGCGCGCTTTATGTGGTAGGCGGCATCGTCCGCGATCTGCTGCTCGGCGCACCGGGACTCGACCTTGACCTGGTGGTGGAGGGCGATGCCGTGGCAGTGGGCGCGCGGCTCGCACGCGAGCACGGTGGGCGTGTGACCAGCCATAAGCGCTTTGGAACGGCAAAATGGCGCCTGCCGCCGGACCTGAAGAGCAGCGCCGGCCTGGTCACGCTCGACCTCGCCTCCGCCCGCACCGAGTTTTATAGCGCACCTTCGGCCCTCCCCGAAGTCGAACGCGGCAGTATCAAGCTGGACCTGCACCGCCGCGACTTTACGATCAATACGCTCGCCATCGCGCTCACGCCGGAGCGGTTCGGCGAGCTGCTCGACTACTGGGGCGGCCTCAACGATCTTGAACAACGCCGGGTGCGGGTGCTGCACTCGCTCAGCTTCGTAGATGACGCCACACGTATGCTACGAGCGGCGCGGCTCGAACAACGGCTTGGGTTCACGATCGGCCCGCGCACGGAGGACCTGATTGGGCGGGCGTTGCCGCTGTTGCAGCGCGTGAGCGGCGACCGCATTCGGAGTGAGATCGAATTAATATTCGAAGAGGACGAACCCGAGCGCGCGCTGCAACGCCTCGACGCGCTGGGCGTGCTCGCCGCGATCCATCCGGCGCTGTCCTTGCACAATCGGGGTTGGCTCGCCACGCACTTTGGCGCGGCGCGCGACGTATGCGCGCACGACGCCACACTATCGCTCCCGCTGATCTATTTGGGTCTTTGGTTGTTCCGCCTGTCAGATGCAGCTGCTGGAGCTGTCGCAAAGC